>QNXU01000399.1 GCA_003973485.1 Bacteroidota bacterium
CCTTTATTTATCTATTTTACATCTATTGATATTCTATTCACAAACGATGGGCAAAACAACACCCATCGGGCTAAAGTTGAATGTAAATATGGGTAGGAGGGGAAGGGGAAAAGGTCTACCCTAATGGATAAGGAAGTTTTGCCCACGGCAGTTGGTCCTGCCAAAATCACTATGGTTTTGGATATTTTAGTCAAATTTGATATTTAATTCAATCTTAAAAGCTTAAATTGAGCTGTAAATTTAAATATTTTGGAGTTACAAAATTACGATAAAGAAGAACTTATTAAAGAGGTAGAGAAATTGAGGCTTGCGCTCTACCAAAACAAATATTTGCTCAAAAATTCTAGAAATTTCGAAAACAATAAATTTCCAGAAGAAGGAATAGATTTGAGTATGGAATATACTGCAGAGGGGCAAATATTAAAGACCAACAAAAACTGGCGTAAAGCTCTTGGATATTCTAATCAAGACCTAAAACACACTTTCATCAGAGATATTATTTTCCCTGAAGATTGGCATAAATTTCAAAATTTTACTGATAAGGTTATAAAAAATAAATCGCAAGAGTTGGTGGAAGTTAGATTAAGTTCTAAAAACAATGATAAAATTCATGTGACAGGCATTTTGTTAATTAGCATGAATAATAAAAACATTGTTGCAAATTTCCAGGATATTACGCACCAGATTCATGCTCAAAAAGCTCAAAATCTTTTTTATGAAATAACCAATTTAACCCTTAAAAGTACAGATTTAGATAGTTTATTTAGAGGAATACATGAGAAATTAAAAGAGGCAATGGAAGCCAAAAACTTCTTTATTGCTCAATTTAAATTTGAAAAGCAAGAACTATTCTTCCCCTATATCCATGATGAATTTGTTGAAGATTCGCCAAAATCTATAACAATGGATTATAAAAAAGGATTGTGCGAATACATATACCACCAAAGAAAATCCATGTTATTAAAAGAATCTGATATTATGGATTTGATATTGGAAGGTAAAATCAATCAATACGGCACCATTCCGAAAGCCTTTCTAGGAGTGCCTTTTCTAACTGAAAAAGGTACGCCCGGTGTCATAGGAGTTCAAAGCTATAAGGATGAAAATGCCTTCCAAAACCGAGATTTAAAATTACTAAATTTCATTTCTAATCAAGTTTTACTTTCAGTTGAAAGAAAATTCATTGAAGAAAAAATTAATACACAAGCCGCTCGACTACAATCCATATTTAACAGTGGTAATCATGTTATCTGGTCAATTAATAAAGAGTTTAAACTAACTTCATTCAACGAAAATTTTGAATATGAATTTTTGCAATATTTCAATTTCAAACCTAAAATTAACACTGACTTAAAAGGCAAGTTTTTAAATACAGTTTTCCCGATGGAATCCTTGGATTTTTGGGTTGAGAAATTTGAACGTTGCTTAAAGGGTGAAACTATAAACTTTGAGATAGAATTACAAAGCCCCCAAGGAATTGAAACGGTTTGGAAAGAAATTTTTCTCAATCCAATCTATACGGAAAATGGAGATATTACAGGCCTTTCTGGCATTGCCCATGATGTAACTGAAAAGAAGATAAATGCTCTTAACATTCAAAAAAGTGAATTAAAATTCAGGAATATTTTTGAATCCTTTCAAGATATATATTTCAATTGTCGTTTTAATGGAGAAATCATCTTAATTAGTCCTTCTGTTAAGGAAAATATAGGCTATGAGCAAGAGGAAGTTACTGGGAATAATATCACCAACTATTACCTCTACACAAAAAAAACAAAAGACCTGTTAAAAAAATTAGTATCTAGAAGAAGGGTTCAAAACTTTGAAGCAACCCTTATAACTAGAGATGGCCGATTAGTGAATTGTATATGTAACGTGCGCTTAGTAAGAGATAAGGACAGTCGAGAAGTTACAATAGAGGGTGTTGCAAGAGATATTACAAAATTAAAACAAGCCAACCGAGAATTATTACATGCAAAAAATATGGCTGAAAACTCCTTAAAAGTAAAGGAACAGTTTTTAGCTAATATGAGCCACGAAATTAGAACTCCAATGAACGGAGTAATCGGCATGGTGGATTTACTTTCTCAAACTCAGCTCAATCCAGAGCAAATGAATTTTGTGCAAACCATCAAAAGGTCATCAGAAACTTTGCTAACCATTTTGAATGACATTTTAGATTTAAGCAAAATTGAAGCGGGTAAAATGAAAATTCAGCCTCATGTAACAGAGGTAAAGTCAGTTTTTGATAAAGTATTAAATTTATTTACACAACAAGCCAATCAAAAATCAATAGAATTAAGCTATAAAATTGATAGTGAAATACCCGAATTCCTAAAAATTGATGAAACTCGAATTATTCAAATAATTTCAAACCTTACTTCAAATGCATTAAAATTTACAGAAAAAAATGGCAAAGTGTTACTTCATATTTCAAAAGAAATTAAAGACAATCTCTACAGGATTGCAGTTGAAGACACTGGAATAGGAATATCTGAAAATGATCAACAACAATTGTTTAAATTATTCACCCAAGTAGACAATTCTAGCACTAAAGCTTTTAGTGGTACTGGTTTAGGGCTTGCCATTTCAAAACAATTGAGTAGCCTAATGGGTGGGCAAATTGGAGTTAGTTCAGAACCTGATGAAGGTAGTGTTTTTTGGTTTACCTTAGTTGGAGAAAAACCTTCAGAAGCAGAAATTGAAGAGTTTAAAAGTCAAAAACAAAAGGTCCCTAATAGTCAAAAACTCCATTTCAAGAGCGATAATCCTCCATTTATCTTAATAGTAGATGACAATACTATTAACCGACAAGTGGCAAGCCAAATTTTAATGAAATCTGGTTTCAAGACAGATTTAGCATTTAGCGGGCCAGCAGCAATTGAAAAAGTAAAAAACCATGATTACGATTTAATCTTTATGGACATCCAAATGCCAGTAATGGATGGAGTAACTGCAACTAGAGAAATAAAAAAGCTTCCTAAAAAAATCCCCCCAATTATTGCCATGACAGCCTATTCTATGAAAGAAGACCGTCAGCGGTTTTTAGATTTGGGCATGGATGATTACTTAGCAAAACCAATAGTCTCCAGCCTATTGCTAGAGGTAATTCAGCAAAATCTACCTGTTTTTGAAGCTGACATTATTTATAAAGAAGAAAAAGTTTCGAATGAAACAAATGATAAGGATTTAGATTTAATTGATCAAGACACACTACAGCAACTTAGAAAGTACGCAGATAAACCAACTATAAAATCATTCTTTGAAGAATTTGAAATTGAAGCAAAAAGTTTGATATTAGAAAGTATAAATGCTGAAAAGACTTCGGACATCGACAAAATATTAAGTAATTTGCATACGCTTAAAGGTAATGCGGGCACACTTGGAATTCGATCATTGGAAGAACAGGCAAAAAAAATTGAAGCCAATTTAAAAAAAGAAAAAACCGAAAAGCTTATAAATGACTTAAACCATTTATTAGATAATTTTAATAAATTTACAGATAATTATCAGTCAATATTAAAGTAAGATGGCAGAAATAAAAAAAGTACTTATAGCAGAAGATAGCTCGGTAATCCAAAACCTTACCAAGAAAATCTTAATGATGCAAAATTATAGCATCCATTCCGCTAAAAATGGAGAACAAGTTTTAAAAGCTTTAGAATCCGAATCATTCGACATCATTTTAATGGATATCAATATGCCAAAAATGGATGGTATGGAATGTAGCAGAGCTATTAGAGCATTAGATGATAAAGAAAAATCAGCTATTCCTATTATTGCAATAACAGGAAATGCCAAAAACTATAGCATAGAAGATTTTAAAGAGGCAGGCATTAATGAATATTTGCAAAAACCACTCAATTTTGATCAATTGGTGGAAACAGTAAAGAAATTAACTCAATAATATGCAGATAAAATACACAAAATCATTCCTCAACAAATTAGAAGATGTATTCGCTGAATCTGATTACGTCCTACGATACGAAAAAGGAAATTTTAAATCAGGTTATTGTGTATTAAAAGATCAAAGAATAGTTATTATTAATAAATTCTTTGATACTGAAGGAAAAATAAATTGCTTAGTGGACATCTTGAAAAATATTGAACTGGATAGCAAAACACTAAGCGATAAAAACAAAAATTTCTATTTAGAACTGCAACAAACAGAACTCGCACTTTGAAGGTAACATTTCTAGGAACAGGAACATCGCAAGGAGTTCCCGTGATTGCTTGCGATTGTGAAGTATGTAGGTCACTTGATTATCGGGACAAAAGAACAAGAACAAGTATTCATGTTGAAATAAAAGGAAAAAGTTTAGTTTTTGATACTGGCCCCGATTTCAGAGAACAAATGCTCAGGGAAAGAGTAAATCACCTTGATGCTGTTATTTATACCCATGAACATAAAGACCATACAGCAGGATTAGATGATGTACGCTCTTACAATTTCAAGCAGGATATGGACATGCCTGTTTATGGTAGAAAACCAGTCTTAGAACAAATAAAACGTGAATTTGCCTATATTTTTGCTGCTAATAAATATCCTGGAATCCCAAAAGTAAAACTTCACGAAATAGAAAATAAGCCCTTTCAGGTGGAAGGTGTTGATATTCTTCCTGTAAATGTGATGCATTACAAATTACCCGTATTTGGCTATCGAATTAATGATTTCACATACATTACGGATGTCAATCATATTCCTGATGAAGAAAAAGGTAAAATAAGAGGCAGCAAGGTGCTGGTTTTAAGCGCATTGCAAAAAAACTCTCATTTATCCCATTTTAATTTAGAACAAGCCATTGAAATGGTGAAAGAATTGGAGATCCCACAGGCATATTTTATCCACATGGGGCATAGAATGGGATTGCATAGAGATATAGAAGAAGAATTGCCTGAAGGCATGGAATTAGCTTATGATGGACTTCAAATAGAACTTT
>QNXU01000131.1 GCA_003973485.1 Bacteroidota bacterium
TATTTGTCGAAAGGAGAAAACACGGTGTTTTTTACCCGTAACGGAAATGCTACATGCCCCCTTACAGTAAAAGAAACAGTTGAATATCTGGAAATGAGAAAATAAAAAAATCAAGCAAAATCCATTCGATCATCGCTCGTAAGATCCACACATACACATTCAGCTTCTATAGGCGGAAAAGGATAGCCATCTTGGTCAAATCCAACTACGTGGTATTTTTCAGCCAGCTTATGAATCAAGGTCGACCCTATCATTCCACTGCTTCCTGTCACAATTACTACTTCGGTTTTGTTTTTCATTTTGCTTGATTTTTTTATTTTCTCATTTCCAGATATTCAACTGTTTCTTTTACTGTAAGGGGGCATGTAGCATTTCCGTTACGGGTAAAAAACACCGTGTTTTCTCCTTTCGACAAATAAGCTGGTTCAGGAGAGTTTTCTATATCTACAACACATACTTTCTCTCCTTGTATTTGATGAAAAGACACATGGTTTTTAAATGAATATTGCTGACCAATATTATTGGCTATGATCTCAAAAATCTTTCTCTCATAGCCATCTGTATTTTTATGTCGCAAGGTTTTAAAATCACTTTCTAACCCTAATATTTCACCTGTGTCATCCACACCTATGATAAGCTTTCCTCCCCTTGAATTCATGAAGCCTACTATAGTTTTTGCAATGACAAGCTCCAAGTCGCGGCTGGGTGTTTTCTTATTATAATCATAGCGAATGGAAGACTTAAATTCCACCCGCTCGTTTTCTCCCATTTCTATGATTTTATTGATGTCGCGCTGAAGAAGTCGCTCCTGCTTATCAATCAAAAGCCTCTTTTCTCTAATTTTTCGCCAGAGCATACCATATCCTCCACCGAGTATTGTTCCGAAAACAGTAAGGGTCGTATTCATACCCATCATGCGAAATGAAAATGATTGCCAGAGTTGATCTTTTAGTACATCTCCAATTAAAGAAAATGAGAAGGGTTGATGACTAAATTCGAATCCATAAAGTACCATCGTAAGTGGGTGAACCAGAAAATAGAACAAAGCTGCTCCTATGAGCGCATGAATTAAAATTATACTGAAGTCATTCCTCACATTTTTAATTTCCACCTCTATCTATCACTTTTATATTTATTTATTTCGATAACCTTTATTGAAGGAAGCGTTGTAAACAGAAGCTATCAAAGCCCCAAACAGCCACCCGAGTATAAACATTTCCACCAGTCCGATCAATGCTTCTGTCCAAGGGACGTCCATTCTGATCAGCGAAGTTGTGTCTAGCCCGTGTAGCAAACTGTTAAAAAACAGAATGGTGCCTTCACGGCCTACTGTGGACATGAGTATAATGCAGCCCAAGTAGAATACCACACCTGCTACTCCCCATGATAATGCGAATTTCTTAATGTTGATGTGTTGCATGATCCTTTTCGTTTTTTGATTGTTTTTCTTCTCTATTGTTGTGCCCAGTATGTCCTCCATGTCCTCCATGCCTACCCATCATAAAGAGGTGAGCTACGAAAAATATGATGATGAATATAAAAAGTGAATTGGATCCGTTGAACCCAAAAACGGGTAGCAGGAATAGTAAAAGGAATATCCCCAGACACCCTATTAACATCCATAGCATGTGATTTTTCATAGTTTTTGTGTTTTAGTGATGGCCAGGATGGTTCCCTGCCCCCATCTTTTCTTTATTCTTCATCATTGTTTCCTTATCCATCATGCCTTCTTTGTGCATCATCTCCATCATCTGCCCCATCATGTTGGGTTTATCTTTCATCATGTCCATCATATGAGCACACATGGACGAATCCGAGTCAGCCATGTTCATCATGTTGCTCATCATATTATGCATCATATCAGGCTTATCTTTCATCATGTCCATCATTTGATCATTGTCTGACTTCATCATACCCATCATCTGCTCATTGCCTTTCATCATCATTTGGGTATGATCATCCTCCATCATTTTGGTCATCAATTGTTCAGCGTATTCATGATCGGAAATGATGGTATTAAATATTTCATTTCGGGTGTCATCATTTTCTAACATTGTGCTTACATCCTGTTGCTGACAGGCAGATAAAGCCGCTATCAATAAAGTGAGTGTCACTGCTGTTTTTAATGTATTTTTCATATCGTTATCGGTTAAGGTTAATACTTAGTATAGGTATATCGGCATGGTTTGCTAGGTTTTCGGTAATGCTCTTTCCTATCAGGTTAAAAAAGCCGGTCCTCCCATGTGTAGTTAAGGCAATAAGGTCAGCATTTACAGATTCGGAAAACTTTAGAATGCCGCGTTCTTCATTTAGCGAATTGTAGATGTTGGTGGTGCAGGTTCCTCCGCGAGGACAGGTTTCGTGAAAAGCATGCATTTTCTCAAGGCTCCTATCCGTCTCCTCAAATGAAAATGGCACATTGACATAAAGAAGGTGAATATTGGATTCGTTGAGATCAGCGAACTTCACCACCGTTTTGAAGGGTTCTTTGACATCTTCTTCAAAATTGGATGCAAAAACCACATTTTTAACGGGCCACTTAGACTTTTCTTTGATGATCAACACGGGTACAGTAGCATCTCTGAGGACCTTTTGCGCATTGGATCCGATAAACATTTCTTTTGCACCCGATGCACCATGTGAACCCATTACTACAAAATCATGGTTATGATGTGGAATATGCTTCAGTATTTCTTCTCTTCCAACATCAAATACCAGAAACTGTTGTGCCTTCAGGCCCTTTGTTTCTGCTTTTTTTACTAATTTATTAAGCTCGTTTTTGGCATGCCCTATCTCTTTTAGGGTTTCGGGAAACCGTACTTCCTTCTCTTTATCTAGTTTGACCCAAGGCACGGGCGTTATCTTTAAATGCAAAAAATGAATTTCCGCACCTGATTTCTCTGCTATGGCAATGGCAATATCCGCAGCCCGGCTAGCTGTATCCGAGAAGTCGGTTGGAACTAAAATATTTTTCATAAGTCTCTATTCTCCAAGTCGGGTTCTAATGTTTTTACTTTGACCATCTCACTAACCTCTGTGATATAAATAATGCCGTCCCCGGAGTGAGCTGTTTTTCCATTTTGATGTATAATCTCTAGTGCTTTCTTCACTTTCTTGTCGGGTAAAACAACTTCTAGTTTTGCTATTTTAGCATGTGAAAATGGGTGCCGCAAAGACGGAAAATCCTTACGCTCATCGGTATAGTGACCGGTTCCTTCTCCTTCAAAGACGGTTAAGCAACAAACTCTTTCTTCACGCAGATGATTTACAATATCAGGTAATCGATCCGGCCTGACGAAAGCCTTTATTTCTTTCATTTTTGCAACGTCTTTTTTATATCTTCATACTCTTCTTTGCTGATTTCTCCTTTGGCATACCTTTTTTTCAAAAGGTCTAACGGTGTTTCCTTTTTCGTTCTTTGTCCGGGTATATCCCAAGGCGTGGCAAAAATCCAAATCATAAAAATCACCCAAATCACCCACCAGATGATGTGCATGCCGCCATAATGTCCTTCAAACCAATGCATAATATCTATTTTTAAATTTTACTAACTTTTAAAATTCCAGTATCAAGCCACTACAGACTCGCACTTACTCAAATTTAGCATATTGTCCCGCACTGTATTTTTGATATCTTGTCTTTGATGTATGATATTTTGCAAACATCAGTCGATTTATTTTTATTCAGCTTCTATTTTACGCTGATGCGTTTGAAATATCTTCTTTAATGGTGTAATGTCCTGCTTTTTTTAGCTCGGCTTGTAATTCCTCAAGAGTAATGGGTTTGTTGAGGGTAATAACTGCACCCGGTGGACGCAATTGTATTTCCACATTTGAAACATCGGGGACTTGAAGCAATGCCTTCTTTACACTGTTCACGCAACCGCCACAACTCATTCCTTGTAATTCATATCTCTTTTTCATGCTATTTGATTTTAGATTTTACTGTTTTTATTATTGCCTTTTTTGCCTTTACTACTGAATCTCTTTTCTGCGTGTTTTTCTGATTTTCTAGCGCTACTTTATGCAAATACCCCTCCATCTAATCCCAATTGAGTGCCGTTGCAATACCTCGAATCGGCAGATGCTAGATAGATGAAAGCTTTCGCCACTTCTTCTGGAGTGCACAGGCGTTTCATAGGTGTAGCGTCTACCCATTGTTTGCGTATTTTCTCAGGGGCTGCACTGAGCAAGGGTGTTTCAACATAATAGGATCACAGCGCATTTGCGCGAATATTCTGGGTCGCATATTGAATGGCTATATTTTTTGTAGTGCCAAGCACACCATGTTTTGCAGCAGTATAGGGTACCAATCCAGGTTCTGCTTTTAGGCCACCTAAAGAAGACATATTGACAATTACTCCTCCTCCTTGTTTAAGGAATTGCTGCAGTTCATATTTTAGACAGTAGAATTGCCCTGTGAGGTTCACACTGATTATTTTATCCCAAACATCTTCTGGCATATCATGAATGCCGGAATAAGGGCTTCCAATACCTGCGTTATTAAAAGCTATATCAAGCCTTCCACATTTTTCAACCGTTAAATTAATAGCCTTCTTTACACTATTAACATCTGATACATCAATGGGTACGAAAAAGCATTTAGCACCCAATGCCCTAATTTCATTTAAGGTTTGTTCATGATCATTTCCAGGAAGATCTGCCACAACTACTGTGGCGCCTTCCCTTGCGGCTTCTAGTCCGGTGGCTTTTCCAATTCCAGAATTGGCTTCATTAAATAAACTTTCTGCTAATATTTTTAGGTCATACAATTTTATGTCTAAAGAAAAGAAAGCCTTTTCAATCGGAATTTTACAAGCAAAAATTTTAAAGTCTGATTTTGATTTGTTCTTCCAGTGGTTTAATTATTCTTATTAGTTGGCTGATTTTAAAAATTCCAAAACTTTTTCTGC
>QNXU01000130.1 GCA_003973485.1 Bacteroidota bacterium
GATCCTACTACTGGTGGTGTTACGGCATCTTATGCTATGTTGGGTGATTTTAATATTGCAGAGCCTGGTGCCTTAATTGGTTTTGCTGGCCCCAGAGTAATTCGAGAAACAATTGGGAAAGATTTACCTAAAGGGTTTCAAAGTGCTGAGTTCGTTTTAGACCATGGCTTTTTAGATTTCATAGTGGATAGAAGACAATTAAAAACAAAGCTGACTACTTTATTGAAAATGTTGAAATAACATTTCATTAAATAAAATTTTAAACTTAAAATGCCAATTAGACCAATTGGCATTTTTTTTTGAATTTTAGAAAAGAATCAATTTAAAAATTATTCATTGAATTGATTTTGTGAATTGTTTTAATAGCTCTTGATTTCAATCCTGGTGCAGGTTGTTGTTCCAATTTCAGTTCTAATATTTCTTTGAATGCTAGTTGCAATTCAATCTCGTTAATCAATAGCTTTTCTAGAACACTCATTGAAAAAACTTGTATTGCTATTGCTGTTCTGTGGTTTTCTAACTTTTCAAATGCTAAATTTATTAAGGTTTCATGTATTGAAGTTGGTATTTTAACGAAATTTAGCGAGCGCCAAATGTTTCTTTCCAAACCTTCATGAGTTGTGTTTTTTAAAATCTCTACTAATTGTGTAATATGGGTTTCTTTTAAAATACTTGGTTTATGTTCAATTATATGAGTCATTAGCCATGATGCTTGAAATTGTGTTTCATTAATTTTGAGGAGATCAATTATTTCCTCTATAGAAATTCTATTAATATTCAATGATTGAACTAGTTCTACTATTTCATCCTTACTTATTCTAGTTTTTAATTTTGTTTTCAAATCCATATTTCATGTGTATATGTTTATTGTCAATGGCCACATGGAATTCAATAAATTTTATTCATCCTCGGTTGTTATGTTGAGGATTCTAAAATTTATGCTCATTTCACGCTATCATTTTAGTATTTTGAAAGCCATCTATCTAAATTAGCAAAATGCGTCTAATAAGGAAGCCTGTTTTATGTAATTATTATGTGACCTATCGCTGCAATGCCAGTTGCTACTTTTGTGATATCTGGGAAAAACCGAGTCCATATATTAAGGTGGAGGATGTAGAACAAAACTTAAAAGACCTCAAAAAACTAGGCGTGAAAGTGATCGACTTTACGGGTGGCGAACCTCTTTTGCATCATGACATTCATATTTTTCTGAAGATGGCTAAAGAAATGGGCTTCATCACTACCCTTACAACCAATGGCTTGCTTTATCCCAAAAAAGCAGAGCAATTAAAAGGTCTGGTAGATATGTTGCATTTCTCATTAGATTTTGCCGATGCCAAACAGCATGATGAAGTGAGAGGGGTAGGTTGTTTTGATTTTGTGATGAAATCAATAGAAATAGCAAAGGAACTAGGGGAGAAGCCTGATATTTTATTCACTGCTATGAATGAAAATATAGAGGAATTAGAGAAAGTTTATGAAAATATTTCTTTGCCTAATAATCTGGTATTGATCGTCAACCCCGTTTTTGATTATAATGAAGTTGAAACAGGAGGTGGTTTAATCAATGAGAACTTAGACTTCCTTTCTCTAATGGGTAAAAAGAAAAACATTTATTTAAATGAAGGATTTATTCAATTAAGAAAAAATGGTGGGAATCATGTTGATGATCCAGTTTGCAAAGCGGCTTCATCTTCCTTAGTAATTTCTCCGAAAAATGAATTATTGTTGCCTTGTTACCATCTGGGAAAAAAGGAATATCCTATCAAAGGCCAATTATTTGATTTATACAAATCCGATGAGGTGCAGAAATTAGCAGCATTAGAAGGAAGGCTTCCAGAATGTGAAGGATGTGCTATTAATTGCTATATGCAGCCATCATTTGCTGTTGAAATCAACCAATATTTTTGGAAAGCATTACCTTCTACAATCAAATACAATAGGCTAAAAGGAACATGGAAAAATATTTTTTAATAAATTTTTACATTCTCCCAACTTTTTGATTGATCTAACTGTTAGATTTGCGAATATATTATCAGAAAAATATCGAATCGGACTTATAGGTTTACATTTTAAGTAATATATTTGCAACTCAATTAATTGAATCATTTAGAACAAAATAAAAGTTCATGACATCAGTAGTTATAACCTCAATTATTGCATTCACCGTCTTAATACTTCTTTTGGTATTAATACTCTTGTTTGCACAGTCAAAATTAGTTCAGTCCGGACCTGTTAACATTTATGTTAATGGAGATGAAGACAATCCTATTGTAACATCTGCTGGATCCACATTACTTTCTACTTTATCTGGTCAAGATATTTATTTGCCTTCTGCTTGTGGTGGAGGTGGTACTTGCGCCATGTGTAAATGTGTAGTAGAAGATGGCGGTGGTGATGTTTTACCTACAGAGGAAGGTCATCTTAGCCGATCTGAGAAAAAAGAAAACGTTAGACTTTCATGTCAGGTGAAGGTGAAAGAAGATATGCACATTCGCATACCAGAAGAAATCTTCGGGATTAAGAAATGGGAATGTACAGTTAAATCTAACTATAACGTTTCTACCTTCATTAAAGAATTTGTTGTGCAATTGCCAGAAGGTGAAACTTTAGATTTTGAATCAGGTGGTTATATTCAAATAGATGTTCCTGCAATTACTTGTGAATTCAAGGATATTGATATCACTCCTCATCCAGATCTTGGTCATAAAGATGATATTTTCAAAGAAGATTGGGATAATTTCGGATTGTGGGATTTAGTCATGAAAAATGATGAGCCTATATTTAGAGCATACTCTATGGCGAATCACCCTGCTGAAGGTGATATCATCATGCTGAATATTAGAATTGCTACTCCACCTTGGGACAGAGCTAAAAATACTTGGATGGATGTTAATCCTGGTATTTGTTCTTCTTATGTTTTCACTAGAAAACCAGGTGATAAAGTAACTATTTCAGGTCCTTATGGTGAATTCTTCATCAATGAGTCTGATGCTGAAATGATTTACATCGGTGGTGGTGCTGGTATGGCTCCATTGCGTTCTCATATTTTCCATTTATTCCACACTCAAGGTACAGATAGAAAAGTTTCTTATTGGTACGGTGGTAGATCTAAGAGAGAATTGTTCTATGTAGATCACTTTAGAGATATCGAAAAGAAAAATCCAAACTTTGAATTCCATGTTGCCTTATCTGAGCCATTGGAGGAAGATAACTGGAAAATCAAGAAAAGCTTAGATGATAAAGATGGTGATGGTTACACAGGATTTATTCATAATGCTTTATATGATAACTACTTAAAGCATCATAAAGAGCCAGAGGAAGTAGAATTCTACTTATGTGGCCCCCCAATGATGAATGCTGCGGTATTGAAAATGTTAGATGATATGGGTGTTCCACCAGAAAACATCCGATTTGATGATTTCGGTGGATAATCTTAACTAAATATAATACTAAAAAAAGGGGCGTTCGAGCCCCTTTTTTATTTTAAATTATCTTTATCCTCTTCCTCTCTCTTCTTTTTCCTTCTCCACCAAAAGTAACCTCCTATTAAAATTAGTACAGGGAGTCCAATATAGAATATGTAGTCAAATGGAGTTTGTAGTAATAAAGGCTCACTATCATCAGGGTGAGGAACTCCTTGTGGTATTTGAGCTAAAAGTTGTAAAAAAAGTATCATATTAAATAATTGTTTATAACTATCCAACGAGAATATGCCAATGCTGTTATTTAGCGTTTTTTCATTTTAGGCATTTGATGTCTTTTGGATTAGATGCTTTTTAAAAATTTATATTTTATTTTTGCGCCTTAATTTGCGATTGATGATGGAATTAACTTTGGAAAATAGGCTAAAAAAAATAATTGTAGTGGGAGATAGGGTTTTAATCCGTCCTACTAAACAAAATGAAAAAACTAAGTCGGGCTTATATCTTCCTCCTGGAGTTCAGGAAAAGGAAAAAGTACAAAATGGATATGTAATGAAAGTAGGTCCTGGTTATCCTTTACCTATGCCAAATGAAATAGACGAGCCTTGGAAGGAGGAAGAAGTAAAATATATTCCACTTCAAGCGAAAGAAGGGGATCTTGCTTTATTTCTTCAAAAGGGTGCTTTTGAGGTGGTTTTGGATAATGAAAAGTATTTTATAGTGCCCCAAAGTTCAATTTTGATGCTGGAAAGGGAAGAGGATCTATAAGATTATTTCCTTCCAAATAGTTGTTGGACATCTTTTTTGGTAACTCTTAGAATTGTGCCCGTCTCTTCTGTTTCCAAGTTTTCATGGATGATTTCTACCATATCTTTTCCTATGGCTTTATTTTTCTAATATAATTTTAATTCTTCATTTTTTAATTCAAATGGCATTGGCTTTGAGTCCATGGTTTTAAATCCTTCCATTATAAAATTATATAGTTTATCTACTGTAGCTTTGTCTTCAAGTATAAATTCGCTTTTAGCATTTTCTGTATTTAAATTATAGTTCAGATAAGTAATTAAATATTGATCACCATATTTTTGTAAGCTTACCTGATCGTCAATTGCTCCAATAGTATCCGATTTATGTTGGCTCATAGCAGTTAATGATGATAGCGTATTGAATAATAGACTCCTGTTTTCCTTGCAGGGGCACCATAATTAATCAAATCATTGATATTTTGACATTGTTGGACAAATACGCTCCAAACCAAAGTTTAATGACTATTAGAACAACGGATATTTCCAAAAGACCCGAAAATACCCCGGACGAGTTTATATACGCACGATTTTGCAATGAAGCCAAACAAAAAGCCGGCATAGGAACGCAAGACGCTATGCGGAAAAATTTGATGTCGTCATCCGTCAATTTATGGAGTGGGGGAGGATTGAGGAAGAGGAATATCTTTTGTGTTC
>QNXU01000158.1 GCA_003973485.1 Bacteroidota bacterium
GAAAAACTGATAAGTGAGGCCCGGAAACCATATACTGAGATAAAGGCAATGGTAAATGTGAGCAATCCCAGTATAGGAAGCAATAGCAAAAGTTCAAAATGTAGGTATCCGCCTATAAAGCTGACCAATGTGACCAATATTGCTGAAATCAGGATGCCTACCGCTTTCTGGTAAAAGCTTCCACTTACATCGCTTGGGGAGCTCCACAAAGCCCCAAAACAAAGGGCCAAACCAATCTCAAAATACCCGGATCGTATCCCTAATATAATGGGTAAGGTAACCGCAAAACCCACAAGAAAGGCCCTTGAAAAGCTGGTACTGTTCAAAAAATGTTGTGATTCCTTTAAAATTTCAGAAAGGTTGGGAACAAATGGCTTCAAGGTTTCATTCTTAAGCGACAAAGATAACCCTTAACCTTCATCCTTTCATCCCCACAAGCCAATTCCAAAGTAAGCACGGGCTTAAGCCACGGTTAAGAACGTTGACCAATCACAGGAACGGAAAAATAAGATGGAATGTTGATTTTTTGCAAGTGCAAACCCCCTTCCCTTTACAGAAAATGGAAAATTATGGCCATACCCATTGGAAAACCAAGCAATGGAATATAAGATGGCTTCTTCAATAAAAAGAATGAAACAGTCCTGAACTAGTTTAGGTTTTTCCTATAAAAAGGATAACTTTATCTTATTAATGGTTTTTTGCCTACCTATTTAATTATTAATAGTTTCAATGAAAATTCAAAAAAATCAACCAAAATGAAATCGATTCTGAAAATCCTTTCAATTGTTCTACTTCTGTCAGTGTATAGTTGCTTTAAAAGCAAAAAAAAGGTATACACTAACACAGAGGATATTCCTGTTCATAGGGAAATGAAAGCGGAATTGACCGCTCCGCCGAATGTTCCCAGGCCTGTAGGGGAAAGAAAGGCCAAAAAACTTATCGTTGAAATGGAAATCCTTGAAAAGGAAGGCGAATTGACCGATGGCGTAAGGTATGTGTTCTGGACTTTTGGGGGAACGGTACCTGGGAGCTTTATCAGGACCAGGGTCGGTGACGAAGTCGAATTCCATTTGCAGAACCACCCGGACAACAAGTTGCCCCACAATATTGATCTGCATGCCGTTACCGGTCCCGGGGGTGGAGCGGAGTCCTCTTTTGTTGCACCAGGGCACGAAAAGGTATTTTCCTTTAAAACCCTGAACCCTGGGCTCTATGTCTATCACTGTGCGACCGCACCAGTGGGTATGCACATCGCCAATGGCATGTACGGTTTGATCTTGGTGGAACCTGATGGGGGATTGCCTTTGGTCGACAGGGAATACTATATCATGCAAGGGGATTTTTATACCAAAGGGGCCAATGGTGAGCGTGGTCTACAACCTTTTGATATGCAAAAAGCCGTTGATGAAAAAGCAGATTATGTGGTCTTCAACGGAAATGTGGGCGCCTTGACGGGCGATAATGCCATTACTGCAAAGGTTGGGGAAACCGTTAGACTGTTTGTGGGCAATGGTGGTCCTGGTCTGGTGTCTTCTTTTCATGTTATTGGGGAAATATTTGATAAGGTACATGTGGAAGGAGGTGATTTGATCAACGAAAATGTACAGACCACTATGATCCCCGCAGGAGGAGCCGCCATTGTAGAATTTCACGTCAATGTTCCAGGAACCTTCATCTTGGTGGACCATTCCATTTTTAGGGCGTTCAACAAAGGGGCCTTGGGCATGCTGAAAGTGGAAGGGGAAGAAAATGAAAATATTTATACCGGTGAGCAATATGACGGCATCTACCTGCCTGAAGGCCCTGGAATACAAGAAATGCCAACCACTGATGGCGTAGTGGAATCGGAGATTCCAGCCCAAAATTTTGAAGAACAGATGAAGTTCGGCAAGCAGATCTATATGCAAACTTGTTTTGCTTGCCATCAGGCAGAAGGTCAAGGTATTCCCAATGCTTTTCCCCCATTGGCAAAATCAGATTACCTAAATGCCGATGTCAATCGGGCCATCGGCATTGTATTGAATGGAAAAACTGGTGAAATCACTGTCAATGGCCAAAAATATAATAGTGTCATGACAAGACAAATGCTCTCATCAGAAGAAATCGCCAATGTGCTCACCTATGTGTATAACAGTTGGGGCAATAATAAAACAGTGGTTACCTCGGAAATGGTCAATAAAGTAAAAAACAAGTAGTTAAAACCAGCATCATGTTTGCGATTCCCTTTAGGGCAGTATTTGTCTGTTTGGTCTTTCAGACGTTTGGTTTTGCCCAGACGGATGGCATGGCAAGTATCAAAGGAGGTCGTTACATTCCTTTGTACGGAAGGGATTCATCCTTAGTTGAAGTCCAAGATTTTGAACTGGACACCTATCCCGTGACCAACGGCCAATTTTTACAGTTTTTGAAGGATAATCCTAAATGGCAAAAATCCAATGTATTGAAACTTTATGCGGACGAAAACTATTTGCGCCAATTCAAAAATGATACGACCCTCAACGATACTGAAAATCCCAATAGCCCTGTAACCCATGTATCCTGGTTTGCGGCCAAAGCGTTTTGTGAATGTCAGGGAAAACGATTGCCGACCATTGATGAATGGGAATATGTTGCAATGGCCGACGAAGTTTCCGCAGACGCCAGAAAAAAGGCCTCTTATAACCAAAAAATACTGTCGTGGTATGAAACGCCCAGGACCGATGAGAGATCCATCGGCGAAACCCCTAAAAATTATTGGGGCATATATGACTTGCATGGTTTGGTCTGGGAATGGACCCTGGATTTTAATTCTGTCCTGATATCAGGAGAATCCAGAAAAGATATGGATAGGGACAGCAATCTGTTCTGTGGGAGCGCAGCCATCGGCGCAACAGATCTCATGAACTATGCGGCCTTTATGCGCTATGCATTCAGGGGAAGTATTAAAGCCAGGTACAGTATTAAAAATCTTGGATTTAGGTGCGCGAAAAATAGTACGGAAACCCTCTAAAAACAAAAACATGAAACCCTATTTAGTTGTATTGATCCTATCTTTGACCCTTGGGGCCTGCAGGAACAACTATGCCGGGAAAGTGGATAAAGACATTGCATATCATTGCCCAATGCAATGCGAAGGAGACAAAACCTATGACCAAAAAGGGAGCTGCCCCATCTGTGAAATGGATATGGTCAAAGTTGAAAACAAAACAAAAAAAAGGACTGACAGGGCCTATTCAGATATGTCCATTTACAATCTTCCATCTACGTGGACAACACAAAATGGTACGGATATACAGCTCAAGGACCTGCAAGGTGATGTTTTGGTCATGGTCATGATCTATACCAGTTGCAAAGCAGCCTGTCCCCGCTTGGTGGCCGATATGCGAAATATCGAAGAACGCTTGCCCGAACATTCCAAGAAAAATGTGAAGATGATCTTTGTCAGTATAGACCCTGAAACCGATACCCCTGAACGTTTAAAGGCCTTTGCAAAAGAAAACTTTATGGACGAGGAGCCGTGGTTATTTTTACGCTCCACGGAAGAAAACACACGTGAATTTGCCGCTATTTTGTCGGTGGGCTACAAGGAAATTTCACCTATGGACTTTTCCCATTCAAACATCATCAGTGTCTTTGACCCTAATGGGGAAATGATCTTCCAACAGGAAGGATTGGGGGTAAATTCAGACAATACGGTAAAACATATAAACGCAGCGGTCGAGGCTATGTGATATTCAATGATCGAGCGCGTCCCACAAGGTCTCTGCAACAAAGGATTACAGGACCTTATGGTACTGGGTTTCAATTAAATTTTTCCCATGTTGGGATTCTATCCCCGCTACATAATTATAATGACTCCTTTATAGACCTTGGTTTCAATTTGTATGATGCCTTTGATAGGTGGAAACGCCGGACATACTATACCACACTCGCAAGGTACAATTGAGCACTCTTAGACCCAACACAAAAAATTGATTTTCAAATCACTACGGACAATTATTGGGTAGCTCCTTTTTTCCGATTTTAGTGGTCCCTACCATCCGGCTCATTCAATATAGGTTCCAGTGTATCCGCTTATCATGCTGTTAGAAAAAAAATACATAATCGGAAAAAATCCGATTATGTATTTCATTTTTTTACATATTATTGCTAATTTTGATTCACTTAATCGGATATTATCCGATTATATAATCATATATTCACAATATGGACTTTAGAGCGAAGATAAAGGATTTTGCAGAAGGCCCCATTTCCAGGCATTTGATTTTGGAGTTACTTAGCGATTACGATCGCCCAAATGATAAAATCAGTGAGTTGATCAAAAACAAGGAGCTCATATCCATTAGAAGGGGACTTTACATAACAGGGCCGGAAATGGATTTACCATCACCGGAACCATTTCTAATAGCAAATCACCTAAGGGGGCCTAGTTATGTTTCATTGGAAGCTGCATTGTCCCATTGGAACTTAATCCCGGAGAGAATTTATGAGATCAGTTCAGCAACTATAAAAACCTCTAAAACATATAAAACCCCAGTTGGAAGATTTAGTTACCATCAGCTAAAGTTACCCTATTACTCTTATGGTATAAAAAGTATAGCATACTCCACCAGACAAACGGTACTGATTGCTTCTCCTGAAAAGGCATTGTGCGACAAAATAGTATTGACACCAAGGGTGAATCTCAGAAGCATCAAGCAAACGCAACAATTTCTATTGGACGATCTCCGGATGGACCGTGAAATATTGAATACCTTGAATCTGGAGGTTATGGACACATGGGTTGAAAACGCACCTAAAAAAAACAGTCTAAAAATGCTTATCAAAACATTGAGGTTATTATGATAAAAGAATGGATAGAGGAATATAATCCAAA
>QNXU01000384.1 GCA_003973485.1 Bacteroidota bacterium
TGGAACATTGGCATCTGCTATGTAGTGTCCCAAATCTGCAGAGTATCTTAGAATATCCTCAGCATTATTTTCCTTGAAGGCTTCCGTTAGCTGGTAGGTAACAAAATTTACATGCCAAGGCACGATTCCATAAGTTTGCAAAGTGTCTTCAGTATATTCTTTCACTGCATCTTTCCAATAACGAGGCATTTTATATACTGCGCTATCACCATAAACATCCAAATCGATATAGTGCCTGGGAGCTTCATAATCCACTGCATATCTTCTTTTATCGGGATTTACTGCATTTTCTGTGATGTATTGGATATGATGCTTATAAAAGGTTATCATTTCTGGAGGGAGTGTGAAAATGGCAAGGCGATTTATTTTCTGATGGGCATAGAAACCCCAATTGGGCCTTCTGTTGAGGTTAAATGAAGAAATGACTTGTAGTAAAATAATAGCTAGTAATATAAGGGGGATTCTTTTCATCTTATGATTTTGGCTAATAAAGTTTCTAAAGTATAAATTGTAGTTGTAAAAACCATAAAATAGAATTCAATTCAATAGATGAGTTTTCAAAAAATAAGCGTATTTTTGTAAATCTTTTTAAATGAAAGGAAACAGATTGTTAATAATTATCATTATTTCATAAAATTAATAGTGATAAAAACGATTAGGCTTTGTTTAGTAAAACAAATTCTTTTAAATTTGCAGTCCTTAAAAAGAAAGCAAGAATTTCAATAGACATAAATCAATATGGCAAATCACAAGTCAGCATTAAAAAGAATTCGCTCAAGTGCGGCAAGACGTTTGAGAAACAGATATCAGGCTAAAACTACGAGAACTTATATCCGTAGATTGAGAGCTACAGAAGACAAAGCGCAAGCTGAGGAGTTATTGAAAACTGTAACTTCAATGTTGGACAGATTGGCGAAAAAGAATATTATCCACAAGAAAAAAGCGGATAATAACAAATCAAAATTAGCTAAGCACGTAGCTAAATTAGCTTAAGAACTTTTAAGATTTTTATCTTAAGCCTCAACTACATCAGTTGAGGCTTTTTTAGTTTGTACTAATTTGATACTTTTGGGATTGTTAAAAAACTATAGAGTAAGGCTGCAAATAAAATTGTAATCCTGTTCTAGCCCCTGAAGGAGTTCTTCAAAAAAGGAAGTATTCCACTTTGGGGAACATAAGTTTCAACCTTAATTGTCCCAAATGAAAAACGAACGATATGCCGCCATTTCAAGCATAAAAAGCTGGGCAGAAGCCGATAGACCTAGAGAGAAATTACTAAATCATGGTCGATCTGTATTATCCGATGCAGAATTAATAGCTATTTTAATAGGTTCAGGCACACAATCTTTATCTGCTATAGATGTAGGTAAAAATATTTTATCAGAAGTAAGCAATGATTTAAATCACCTGGCAAAGTTTTCTGTAAAGGAATTGATGAAGTTCAGAGGGATAGGGCAGGCAAAAGCGATTTCAATTATTGCAGCTCTGGAGCTTGGTAGAAGAAGGAAGGAATCGGCTGTTCAACATAAGCCAAAGATACTGGCTTCTCAAGATGCTTATAATTTATTGAAATCCGTTATGCTTGATTTGCATCATGAAGAGTTTTGGGTGATTATGATGAATAGGGCAAATCGAGTGATTCGCATGAAAAGGGTGAGCAGTGGAGGGATTTCAGGGACCGTAGCGGATGTGAAAATTATTTTTAAAGAAGCTATAGATCAAATGGCTTCGGCTTTGATATTGGCTCATAACCATCCTTCAGGCAACCGTAACCCTAGTGAGCAAGATGTTCGTTTAACCAGAAAAATGAAAGAAAGTGGTCAATTATTGGATATTCCAGTACTAGATCATATTATCTTTGCTGAAGATACGTATTACAGCTTTGCTGATGAAGCAATGCTTTAAAATTGAAGATTATATTATGGACAATAATCCCGAACTAAGCGGTAAATATTTAGGAACAATAACTGAAGATTTTGTTGCCATTTCAGATACTCTTAAAGAGGCCTCTTATGCAGTACGAAAGCGTGGGTTTTCTGAATATCCTATTTTTCCAATTTGCAAAACTGAGCAACCAATAGGACAGGTATTAATTGGGGCAGGTGAACTGAACTTGACTTGGAATTATTTTATAACTTATCTTGATGAATTTGTGCAAAGAAAGATAATAGATGAAGATAAAGTGGAAGAATTTAAAAAAGCATATAAAAATCCAGATGAGTTTTGTTGCTTATTTGTAATTGATACTGATATGACCAGTTTCGTTTATGTGCCTTATCCAGAGGATTGATTATCTCTTTTTTCTTGGATAAGATTTAATGCTGTTCTGCTTAAACTGTCATTCATTTTTCTAATGACAATATCCATTTTTTCAGCTGTTTTTTTTAAATTTTTTACAAGAAAATTAGGGTCTTCATATTTTTCAAACAAGGTAGTTAAGCCCATCATGCTGGTCAAAGGCCCTCTTAATTCATGCGAAGTTTGAAATGCGTAATCAGTAAAGTCATCCAATAATTTTTGCTGATTAAGTTCTAAGTTTTTCTTTTCTGTTATGTCATAACTAACAGACAAGAATTTATATATTTCTCCTTGATGGTTTTTTATAGGGCTAACTACTGTGTCGGTCCAATAAAAGTCACCTGATTTAGTTCTGTTTTTTATATCGGCTCTCCATATCTCCCCTGCTCTTATTTTTTACCACATGTCATTCCATAATCTCGGGCTGTGATGACCTGATTCTAAAACCTCAATAGGTTGGCCTATAAGTTCATTTTTGTTGTAGCCACTAACCCTGCAAAATTCATGGTTCACTTCTTGTATGTTGCCATTAATGCTAGTGATAGATACTAATGCGGCTTTATCTAGTGCTTTTTCAAAGTTTTCACGCTCTAATTCAGCTAATACCTTTTTATTGATATTTATGGCATTTACAATTCTACATTCGCTCCCTTTGTAAAAGGATTTATGAGAATATGTATTCACATAAAAGTAATTCCTGAATTTGTCTTGATGAAGCCATTCTCCACTATCTGCAAATTCTTCATTTAATTCTTTTAGGTGTAACTGTAGTTTTGTTATTTCAGAAGCAGGCCTAATATCGTTTAAATGTAATGAGTTCATTTCTTTTATAGAATAGCCGTATTGGGAGCTGGCGGCTTTATTGGCTAATAATATAGCTTGGGTTTTTATGTCAAAAATATACATCGGATTTGGATTGTCATCAAACAACCTTCTGAAATCATTTTTAACTAACTCAATTGATCTGGTTTTTCTTTTTATTAGAAAATACAAAAGGAATGTGGTAAGGGCAACATAGAAAAAGCCTTTCCATTGGCTGATTGTATTAAGAGAATTTGAACTTAATTCGAACTTATCACTTAAAAAGAAAAGTAATTCATCACTAAGCCCAATCCATATTATTCCTGCCAATAAATATATAAGCGGGATAGTCCAATCTTTTTCTTCAAGTTTCATGAATGGTTAAGGCCTTTTTTTGGTTAAGCAATATCATTAACTCCTTAAGGTAAAAAAAAATCAATTTGTTTTAATACAAAAGCCTTAGTTTATTTAATTGATAAGTTTGAAACTTGATTAAGTAAATTACAATTTTAAGAAGTCGTTTTGATATCTATGTTTTATCTTTGTGGCAAATCAGATTTTATATGGCAAAGCAAGCAAAGAACCCAAAAGATACTTACACCATTATGACCGAATTGGTATTGCCCAATGATACCAATCCGCTAAATAACCTTATGGGAGGTCGTTTGATGCATTGGATGGATATTGTTTCTGCTATTGCTGCACAAAAACACTGTAATAGAATTGTGGTTACAGCTTCTGTTGATAATATATCATTTCAGCACCCCATTGCTTTAGGTGATGTAGTTACTTTAGAAGCAAAAGTAACTCGGGCTTTTAGTTCTTCAGTTGAGGTTCATATTGTGGTGAAAGGAGAAAATATTCCTTCAGGGAAAAAATACCCTTCCAATTCAGCATTCTTCACTTTTGTGGCTGTTGACCAGTCGGGTCGCCCTATAGATGTTCCTGAATTAATTCCTGAAACAGAAGAAGAGCAAGAGTTGTATGATGGTGCATTGAGAAGAAGACAATTGCGATTAGTTTTAGGAAAAAGAATGAAGCCTGAAGAAGCCACAGAATTAAAATCTATTTTTAAATTGGATGAGTGATGGAGATAGAGAAAGAATACTTGGCACAAATATTTGATGGAGATCAACTTTACGTTTTCCAAGAAGAAAAAGATAAAGTTGAATATGCTGTAGAAACCAAAAGTCCTGCTGCAAAAGAAATTAAGGAGCCTCAGGCTGAAATAAAGCCACAATTACAAGATGAAGAACCTAAGAAACCACAAAAAGAGGTGGTGATTTTAGTCAATAATAATTTAGGAAATCCTGAAAGGGAAACGCTCAATAAATTATTAAAAGCTATAAATATAGAAGAAGGTCAATATGAAATCATTCATGAGCACCCAGAGCAATTGAAAGCTATTCAGCATTTGAAGTTATTCCTTTCTTTTCATAACCAGTTTGTACAATCTTCAGAATATGCAATTCTTAAAATAAATAAAGGCAATGCGATTTACGCACATGATTTAGCTGAACTAAATCAAGACACTTCCAAAAAGGTTATGCTTTGGAATTTACTTAAAACTGTTGTTTGATTTAGTGCAAAAGCACGCCAGATTCTTTATAGATTATTTAAGTTGGGTTTGTCAATTTCATGATAGCATAAAATTAACTCCTGCTCAATTTCGAATATTTTGAAATATTTTATCTTTACAGTTGTCTTTAGCTTTTGCATGCTTCATCATCAATACAGAAGTGATTGAT
>QNXU01000174.1 GCA_003973485.1 Bacteroidota bacterium
GTTTTTTTGATAGTAGAAGATTTGGAATTGCAAATCAAAGCATCGCATATATTGATCAAAACTCAAACCCAACAAAATATTATTTAGAATTGGATTTACCTTTCATTGCAGGCTGTCAGGAACCGATTGCTGAATGGAAAATTCCTAATATGAGAGGAATTATGTCTGCAAGAAGCAAAAAATTAGAGGTAGTAGCTCCTTCTGATGCTTCTGAAGCAGCTAAATTGCAGAAATATGAAATGCCACCAGCAAAGGGTGATGTGAAAATGATTGATGCCGACAATGTAGAAGAGTTGGTGAAATTGTTGAAAAACGAGGCTAAAGTTATTTAATAACTGAAAAGTCGATTAATCATTGTTGAACGAAATTATTAGAAAGAAATGTCAATATTAGTATTTATAGAACACGCAGAAGGCGAAATTAAAAAATCATCTCTTGAGGCAGTATCTTATGCTGCGGCAATGGGAGAGGATGTGACGGCAATTGCTATTGGCCCGGTAGATGAATCAGTCTTGAAAGTAGCTGGAAAAGCTGGAGCTTCAAAAGTTTTGCACGCTGCGGATGAAAAATTAGAAAAAGGATTGATCCTTCCTTATGCAAAAGTGATTGCTCAGGCAATGGAAAAAGAAGGAGCAAAAACATTAGTACTTGCTAAATCTTCTTTAGGAGATCCTGTTGCAGCTAGAGTAGCTGCTAAAATGAAAGCTGGATTTGTTTCCAATGTGGCTGATTTACCTGATACTTCAAGCGGATTTACCGTGAAAAGAAGTATTTATACAGGTAAGGCTTACGCTAATGTGGAAATGACCACTGAAAATAAAATTATCGGAATCAAGAAAAATGCAGTTGAATTGAAAGAAGATGGTGGAGATGCTTCAGTTGAAGCTTTCGAGCCGACTTTGGATGATTCAGATTTTGCAGTAAAAATTACTTCTCAGGATAAACAAACAGGTGAGATTTTATTACCGGAAGCAGAAATTGTAGTTTCTGGTGGTAGAGGAATGAAAGGTCCTGAAAATTGGGGGATGATTGAAGACTTAGCCAAAACATTAGGTGCGGCTACAGGATGTTCAAAACCAGTTTCTGATATTGGATGGAGACCACACCATGAGCACGTAGGACAAACAGGAGTGAAAGTTTCTCCTCAATTGTATGTTGCAATTGGTATTTCTGGTGCTATTCAACACTTAGCAGGAGTAAATTCATCAAAATATATTTTAGTGATTAACAAAGATGAAGAAGCACCGTTCTTCTCAGCAGCAGATTATGGTATTGTAGGAGATGCATTTGAAGTAGTTCCTAAGTTAACTGAAGCATTAAAAGCAGCACAAAACTAAAATTCACTTGTGGATAAAATCAAATTAGAAATATTAGGTTTATCGTCTAGTCAGTCTCAATCAGGTTCCTTTGCCTTAGTTTTAGGTGAAACGCCTGGTGGCAGAAGACTTCCGATTATCATTGGCATGTTTGAAGCACAAGCTATTGCAATTGAAATAGAAAAGATTGTTCCTAACAGGCCCATGACGCATGATTTATTCAAATCTTTTGCGCACAGTTTTAATTATGAAGTAAAAGAAATTGTGATATCGGACTTGAAAGAAGGCGTATTTTTTGCCAAAATCGTTTGTGATAATGGTATGGAAACGGTTGAAATCGATAGCAGACCTTCCGATGCCATTGCAATAGGAATTCGTTTTGATGCTCCTATTTACACTTATGAGAAGATCATGTCTGAAGCTGGTATTGTGCTATCAGATGAGAAAGAGGACGAGGATATTTCTGAATTGAAAAGGCCGGTTGAAAAATCTTCTTCACCTGGGTCATCATCTCCAACTTCAAAATCAGATTTCGACAAATTGAAAAATATGCCGATGGATAAATTGAATGAGTTGTTGGATAAAATGATTCAAAGTGAGGATTATGAAAAAGCGGCTAAAATCCGCGATGAAATAAATAGAAGGAATTAGGAATATTCCCAAACCTGTCAGGTTTCAGATTAAAAAGGTGCGAATTAGGAGTATAGTTTTCACTTCTCAATCAAGCAAACCTGACAGGTTTTTAACTGAATAGCTTTGCCTTAACTGGTGAAGCTATTTTTTTTATTGAAACGAAGTTTCAATAGGTCAAGATTCCTGCCTCCCGACTTAACAGTGCGGGACAAGTTGCGCAGGAATGACGTTCTTTTCTAATTGGTCAGGTAAATGGTTTTTATACTATATTAAATTATTGTGATAACCTGATTTGTTTATTACCAATACAAGTTCTGTGCGTCATTCCTTTGAAGAAAGGAATCTATCCATTTTAATCGAAGATTAAAATACAATGATGGCTTTTACCTAAGATGGCAAGATAATCAACTGCCATCAAACTCTTCCACATCAAATAATCTCTAAAAAAGTATATTTCAAGCTTAAAATAGTTATCAATTTCATACTCTTATCATCAAATTATACTAAATTTACAATCGCTTAAAACAAAGCTAGTTTTTGCTCATTTGAGTTGTCAATACTTGGTAAAACCATCATCCTAAGTAGTAATAATGAATTTCTCTGCACTTCTTGCACAGCATCCTGTTTTTGAATTAGTAAAGAAAAGTGCCCAATCTTTGGGGATTGAAGCCTATGTGGTAGGCGGATATGTACGCGATTTAATCCTGAAACGACCTTCTAAAGATATTGATTTTGTTTGCGTAGGAAGTGGGATTGAATTAGCTAAAGAAGTAGCTGCCAATATCGGTTCAAAAAAGAAATTTCAAGTATTTAAAAATTTCGGTACTGCTAGTATCCATCATAGTGATTGGGAACTTGAGTTTGTGGGAGCCAGAAAAGAGTCTTATCAACGTGATAGTCGCAAACCTATAGTAGAAGAAGGAACCCTTGAAGACGACCAAAATAGGCGGGATTTCACAATCAATGCTTTAGCTATAAGTTTAAATGAAGAAAATTACGGTGCCTTAATTGATCCTTTTGGTGGTGTGAAGGACTTAAAGAAAAAGCTAATTAAAACTCCTTTAGAGCCAGATGTTACCTTTTCCGATGATCCACTGAGAATGATGAGAGCAGTTCGTTTTGCTGCTCAATTGAATTTTGACATTGCTCCTAAAACATTTGATAGCATCATTAAAAATGCGGAAAGATTGAAGATTATCTCCGCAGAAAGAATTTCTGATGAATTGAATAAAATTATTATGACTGAAAAGCCATCTTATGGTTTTAAGTTATTGTATCATGCTCAATTACTAGAAAAATTCTTTCCTGAAATGGTAGAATTACAAGGAGTGGAGGAGAAGAATGGTTTCAAGCATAAAGATAATTTTTATCACACTTTGCAAGTGCTGGACAATACAGCCGAATATGGTGGAGATCTATGGCTAAGGTGGGCCGCTATTTTACATGATATTGCTAAACCAGCAACAAAAAGATTCAACCCAAAACAGGGCTGGACTTTCCATGGCCATGAAGATAAAGGTGCCCGTATGGTTCCCAAGATTTTCAAGAGAATGAAATTACCGCTTAATGAAAAAATGAAGTATGTGCAAAAATTAGTTTTACTTCATTTGAGGCCAATCCCTTTAGTAAGGGACAATATTACGGATAATGCAGTGCGTAGATTGCTTTTTGAGGCGGGAGACGATATAGAAGATTTAATGACACTTTGCCGAGCCGATGTTACCTCAAAAAACATGAATAAGGTGAAGCAATTTCGAGCTAATTTTGATAAGGTAGAGCAGAAAATGAAAGAAGTAGAGGAAAACGACCAGGTCAGGAATTTTCAGCCGCCAGTGAGTGGGGAAGATATAATGAAAGCATTTAACTTAACCCCTTGTAAAGAAATAGGAATAATCAAAAGTGAAATAAAAGAAGCGATTTTGGATGGGAAAATTCAAAATAATAGGGAAGAAGCTTTTAAATTCATGCTTGAAGTTGGTCGAAAACTTAAGCTAAAAACTCAATGATATTTTTATAAACCAATAATTGGCACAGTATTAGTAAACTAATTAAAATAATTAAAAATGAATATGCGAAATTTTACTCAAAAAGCATTCTTATCTGGTTTGGCCATACTTTTGGCATTTAGTTTTGATTTAAATGCTCAAGATTCAACTACAAATGAAGCTGCAATAGAAAGAGCTAAGCAAAAATACAATAGATCCATAAAATATAATGATTTTGCTATTGCAAAAGATGCGATTTACGATTTGATAGTTTTGGAACCTAATAATAGTTCTTATTTGGATTCGCTGGCTTATATGTATTTTGAATTTAGTCAATATGCTTCAGCAGCATTAGTTAGCAGGGATGCTTTAAAGCGTAATCCTAATAATCAAATGTTATTACAAATAGGTGCCAAAAGCTTAGATCAACTCGGAGCTCTTGAACAAGCGTTAAAAATGTATCAAAGGTTGTATAATATTTCTGATGATGGATTTGTATTATATGAAATTATTCAAAAACAATATGATCTCAAGCAGTATGATGATGCTATGATAAATTCAGAATTATTGCTCGGAAAAAGAATAGTGGATGGCAGTAATGTTTATGCAAAAGATGAGGCAGGTAATGAAATTGAAGTTCCATTTAAAGCAGTCATTAAAAATTTGCAAGGTATGATTGCCAGAGCTCAAGGAAATGAGGAATCTGCAAAAAAATACTTTAATAGTGCATTGTCATTAGCTCCAAATTACGCTTTACCTAAAGAAAATTTGAATCCTAAAGACTAATGTTTTTATTTACTAATTGATTTAAGTGGAATAAATACCTAAAATTGAAAATTATGAAACAATTTAAAATTGTATTTACGGCTATTTTATTTTTTATAAGTAGTGTTGTAATATCTCAA
>QNXU01000195.1 GCA_003973485.1 Bacteroidota bacterium
CTTTTTACCTGCTGCACATCCCGAAAGGAATACAACAATCAATAACAATAAAATCAGTGGGTTGGAATATATTTTCCTAAATTTGTGTTGAAGCATAATTCAAGGTCAGAAATCAAAAAGTTCATGGATACAGTTACAAATCAAAGCATTTTTGAGGAATTGGTAAGCATAGTTGGGGCAAAAAATGCCTTTTTACTAGATGAGGACAAATATAAATATTCGCACGACCATACTGAGGACTATTCCTTTATGCCTGATGTGGTGTTAAAACCTTCAACTCCTGAAGAAATCAGCGCCATTATGAAAAAATGTAATGAACATTTGATTCCTGTTACGCCAAGAGGTGGTGGAACTGGCTTAAGTGGCGGTGCTTTGCCCACTAAAAAAGGGGTGGTCATCAGCATGGAGAAGTTTAATAATATTATATCCATAGACGAATTAAATTTACAGGCTACAGTGGAACCTGGAGTTATAACGGAGGTATTCCAAAATGCTGTTAAAGAAAAAGGATTATTTTATCCGCCTGACCCTTCAAGTAGAGGAACTTGCTTTTTGGGAGGAAACTTAGCAGAAAATGCGGGCGGGCCAAAAGCCGTGAAATATGGCGTTACCCGTGATTATGTGCTAAACATGCAAGTGGTTTTACCAAATGGCGAAATCATCTGGACTGCAGCCAATGTTTTGAAAAACAGTACAGGCTACAACTTAACCCAATTAATGTGCGGAAGTGAAGGGACTTTAGGGATAATTACCAAAATAGTTTTCAAATTAAGGCCTTTCCCTAAAAAAGATGTGACTTTATTGGCTCCATTCACTAGCAATGAAGAAGCTTGTCGGGCAATCGCAGCCATTTTCAAAGCTGGAGTTGCACCTTCAGGTATGGAGTTTATGGAGCGCGATGCAATTGTAAAAACTCAAGATTACATTAAAAATGAAATGGGTGAAACGGTAAGCGTTGATTTACCAGAGCATGTAAAAGCACATTTATTGATAGAATTGGACGGAAATGATGAGGAAGTGATGATGAATGAAGCGGAAATCATTTTAAATGTTTTGGATGATTTTGACACTGGTGGTGAAGTTCTTTTTGCTGATACTCAAGCCAGAAAAGATGAATTGTGGAAATTAAGAAGAAATGTAAGCCCGGCAGTAAATGCCTATTCTTTAACTAAAGCCGAAGATGTGGTAGTGCCGAGAGGAAATCTACCTGCCTTAATTGTTTTCATTAAAGAAGTGGGTGAAAAATATGGCTTTAATTCCGTTTGTTATGGACATGCAGGAGATGGTAACCTCCATATCAATATCATGAAAGAAAACTTAAGTGATGAATATTGGAATAAGGAAGTGAATGAAGGCATAGGAGAAATCTTCGAAGAAGTAGTTCGTTTGGGAGGAACACTTTCTGGTGAACATGGGATAGGAATTGCAAAAAGACCTTACATGCAAATGGCAATGGGAGACGTCAAACTGGGCTTGATGCGTGGCATCAAAAAAGTGTTTGATCCAAACAATATTTTAAATCCAGAAAAAATATTTTAAATTTTTCTAAACAAGAAGAGTAGTTATTCGTTTTTCGGTAGTATTACTTTTAATATTGCGTGTAAAATTACGAATGGCAGACAACTTACTTTCATCAATTAAAATTGAGCTTAACCCTCATCTTTTTCAGAAAGACCCAGAATCTTCTGAATTAGGCAGGAAAATACTGTCTAAATCTTTGCAAATGATAGATGAAATGGGACTAGAAAGCTTTACTTTCGGCAAGTTAGCAAAAGCATTATGTACTACGGAAAGTTCCATTTATCGCTATTTTGAAAGCAAACATAAATTATTATTGTATTTCTATAATTGGTATTGGAGTTGGATAGACCTTCAATTAGCTTTTAATACTCATAATTTGACTGATCCTGAAACCAAGTTGCGAAAAGCTATTGAAGTAATTTGCAAGCCTACTTCGGAGGATAAAAAACAACATACACTTAATTTCGATCAGCTCGTCAATATTGTGATATCAGAATCATCCAAGGCTTATCTAACCAAGGATGTAGATACAGAAAATAAGTTTGGATTATTTCTTACTTTTAAAAAAGTCTCAAGACGCCTGGCGGAGATTATGGAAGAAATTAAACCTGGGTTTGATTATGGAAATACTTTAGCATCTACCAGCATAGTAGGCATATTACATCAGCAATATTTTGCTATGCACATGCCCTCTTTATCAGATTACCAATCTGATACGGATGAGTTATCTACCATTTTCTATCATATTATTCTTAACAATTTGAAAAACTAAGATGGCAGACAATTATAAAGTACATCCTTTTAAGCGTTTTATTCAGCTACTTCGGCCAGAAAAAAGTCTCGTATTTACCATTTATATCTATGCTATTTTTGCTGGTCTCATTAGTCTTTCCTTGCCATTAGGAATTCAAGCGATAATTAATTTAATCATGGGTGGGCAAGTAAGCACCTCTTGGATTATTTTAGTCGTTTTAGTGATTTTAGGGATAATTGTAAACGGCTATTTGCAAGTTAGGCAATTAACTATCAATGAGGTTTTACAACAAAAAATCTTTAGTCGTGCATCCTTTGAATTTGCCTATAGAATTCCTCGTTTTAAAATTGATCAGATTAAAAAGCAGTATCTTCCTGAGTTGATTAATAGATTCTTTGACACAATGTCGGTTCAGAAAGGTCTTTCAAAAATACTAATTGACTTTTCCACTGCCTTTTTCCAGATTATATTTGGCTTACTTTTAGTTTCGTTTTACCATCCGTTCTTTATTGTTTTCTCTTTCTTTCTAATCATTTTGATTTTCCTTATCGTAAGGTTGACAGGGCCAAAAGGCTTAAAAACTAGCTTGGTAGAATCTAATTATAAATATGAGACGGCTCATTGGTTAGAGGAACTAGCAAGAAATGTTGAAAGCTTTAAGATGGCTGGAGAGTCTACTCTGCCTTTAGAGAAAAACGATGGAAATACCGAAGCCTACGTAAAAGCAAGAAAAAAGCACTTTAATGTGATAATCAATCAATTTTCATTAATGATTGGTTTCAAAGCTGTAGTAGCTGCTGGGCTCTTACTTATTGGTGGAATTTTAGTGATAGAGCAACAAATGAACATTGGTCAATTTGTTGCAGCAGAAATTATCGTCATCCTAATTATCAACTCCGTTGAAAAAATAATTTTCACTATAGAATCCGTTTACGATGTGCTGACTGCAGTTGAAAAAATCGCAAAAGTTACTGACTTACCTCTTGAGGAATTTCTTTCTGGTGATAAACCATTGGATGAATCAGAGGGGATGAATATAAAAATAAGAAATATAAATTTTACGGATTACGAAACTGGTCATTTATTCCTGAATGATATAAACCTTGATATAAAAAGCGGAGAGAAGGTGGCAATTGCTGGAAGTTCTAATGCAGGGAAGTCTATCTTACTACAATTTATCTGCGGGTGGTACAGCAATTATACTGGGAATATTTTATACAATAACACCTCATTACAAGAACTAAATTTAACTGACATAAGGCGTCAAATTGGGGATTGTATGACTACTGCAAGTATCTTCCAAGGAACTATTGAGGAAAATATATCTATAGGATCTCCACTGAGCAATTTTAAAGAACTACAAAAGGCTGCGAGTATCACCGGACTAGATCAATATCTTGAGCATAATAAAAATGGTTATCAGCAAATGCTTTATCCGGGAGATAAAACATTCCCCAAAAAGGTGGTTCAGCAAATTTTATGGACAAGAGGAATTTTGGGAAATAAATCAATGATTCTTTGGGAAGATGTTTTTGGCACAACTTCTCGACAAGAGAAAATGAAGTTTGTTGATTATTTAATCGATGATAAAAACCAGAAAACAACTCTTCTAATTACTAACGATATGGAAATCTTAGAAAAATGTGATCGAGTTATTGGTATGGAAAACGGGCAAATTATACACGATTTGCCTTCCTCGGAAGTTGGAAGTATAGAATGGTTTCAAAAAATTTGCCTAAATAAAAATGCTTAATATTAGCCCCTATAGTATCAAAGATAAGGTCGATGAAAAAAAATATCGATCCTTCAGTTTATTTGAAGAAATTAGAGCTGACAAAATACTGAAAAAACTATTATTAAGCTTCTTTCTTCTATTTTTGGCCGTTGCTTTTTTACCTTGGACTCAAAATATTAGAGGTAATGGTCAAGTAACTGCCTTATCGCCCTCTCAGCGCCCACAGGAATTGAATTCCGTAATTGATGGTAGAATAGAAGAATGGTATGTTCAAGAAGGAGATTATGTAGAAGAAGGTGATACAATCATCTTTATTCGAGAAATCAAAGATGAATATTTTGATCCAAGATTATTGGAAAGAACTCAAGCTCAAATTGATGCCAAAAGGCAATCCTTAGGTTTTTATGAAGAAAAAATTGATGCTCTAAAAAGTCAAGTTGTTGCAATTGATGAAAACCGTCAATTAAAACTTAACCAAGCGAAAAACTATTTAAGACAGGCAGAGCTACAAATACAAGCCGATAGCATAGATTTTGAAGCCGCTCAAACAAACTTAGACATTGCAGAAAAGCAATTAAAAAGACAAAGGGAATTATATGATGAAGGCTTAAAATCCCTAACTGATTTGGAAGCAAGAACTTCAAAATTTCAAGAAGCTTTAGCTAAAAAAATCAGTGTTGAAAGCAAATTATTAAGTAGCAGAAATAAACTTTTAAATGCAAAAATAGAGTTGAATTCCATTTACAACGAATATACTGACAAATTACAAAAAGCTCGATCTAGTCTTTTTGAAA
>QNXU01000010.1 GCA_003973485.1 Bacteroidota bacterium
TATGAGTATAAATATAGATTCGGGATATTTGTATAATATGAGAACACATCATTTTAAAAATGACAAATCCATGGTGCTGCAAGCAAAAGGAAAACTTAATGAAAAAGCTAATTTTTCTACTAAAGTAAACTTCCCGATGCCATCTGAGAATGGAGCATTCCACTTTGTGGGAAAGGTAGGAGAATTAGACTTAACTGCTTTAAATGAAATGCTTATCCCGTTGGGGGCTATTGAGGTTCGCTCTGGTTATAATGAAGAAGTAAATATCAATTTTACTGGAAATGATGATTATGCTGAAGGCTTAATGGAATTTCGATATAATAACCTAAAAATTGATATTTTAGATCGCGAGACCTACCAATCCAAAGGTTTTGGTAATAACTTGAAAACAATCTTTGCTAATAGCTTTGTAGTCAGTTCAAAAAACCCAAGATGGTTTAAATTACAAGAAGGAAATATTTTCTTTGAGCGAATCAAAAGCCGTTCCATATTTAATTTCTGGGCAAAATCATTATTGAGTGGCGCAGTTAGTAGTATAGGTATTAAAAGGAGCAAAGAGGAAGCCAAAGCCTATTATAAAGAGAATAAGGCTGATATGGAGGATATTGAAGATTGATAAACTATTTTATAATATTAGTAAGTGCCAGCCTATTTATTTCTCAAAACAAATCTGGTTTTTAGATTAGCATATTTTTAATAATTTTAAAGTCCAAACTTATTATAAGAGCGAACCATAAAAGTTTAGAATTAAAATAGGATTAGCTTAAAATTATCAACCAATGCAATTAACCAAAGAACAATCCTCTATCATCCAATCCGAAGGCAATATCAAAATTAATGCTGTAGCAGGATCTGGAAAAACTACCACTTTAATTTCTTATGCTGAAAGTAGACCTAAAAGCAGCAAAATTCTTTACCTGGCATTTAATAAATCTGTGAAGCTAGAAGCCACCAAAAAATTTAAATCTAAAAAGCTTCATAACGTTGATGTACAAACTGCTCACTCACTTGCATTTAAACATGTGGTAATTGGGAATAACTTGGAAATCAACAGCAATGGATACAAAAATCATGAACTAGCAGAAATATTAGGTATTCAGGTGACACGAGAGCCCTTGGCAGAAATGATTATAGCTAATCATGTTAATAAATTTACAGCCTATTTTTGTAATAGTAGTGCAATAAAAGTAGAAGAGTTAAATTATGCAGATACTATATCCGACAAAAAAGCATTGGCTTTTGTAAAAGGTAATTATACCTATATCAAAAAGAAAACACGTGAGTTTTTGGCTAAAATGAACAAAGGAGAAATTGCCATAACGCATGATTTCTACCTCAAGAAATTCCAACTTCAAAATCCACAGTTAAATTACGATTACATTCTATTTGATGAGGGACAAGATGCCTCACCTGCTATGCTTGATGTTTTCCTCAATCAAAAAGCTACAAAAGTTATCGTGGGTGATACGCATCAGCAAATTTATTCCTGGCGATATGCGGTTAATTCATTAGAAATGGTTGGATTCAAATCATTCCATTTATCAAGTAGTTTTAGATTCAATGATAAAATTGCCAATTTGGCACAAGCCATAGTGGAAAGAAAAAAACATCTTCAATCGGATGTTAAATTCCAGATAAAAGGTAAAGGCAAACCTTCAAATGGAGAGCAAAAAGCTGTTTTAGCTCGCACCAACCTTGGACTTCTAACAAAAGCCATTGATTATATCTCCGAGAAGAAAAATTTGGATGGTATTTATTTCGAAGGCAATATCAATTCCTATACTTATGCAGATGATGGAACTTCCCTTTATGATGTATTAAATCTTTACAATGGCAGAAGGAATTATATCCGCGATCCTTTGATAAAAAAAATGAATACATTGGAGAACTTGGAGGAATACATTGAAAAAACAGAAGACATGCAGTTGGGCATGATGCTGGAATTAGTAAGAGAATATGGAAATGAAATCCCAGAATATATCAAGCAATTGAAAGAAAAGCATGTTGAAAATCAAAATAGGGAAACAGCCAATATTATTTTCTCAACTGTTCATCGATGCAAAGGAATGGAATATGATTCAGTGCAATTGGTGAATGATTTCCTAACGGAAGAAAAATTAAAAAAATTAGCTAAGCAAAAAGATCTGCCAAATTTAATTAAGCTAAAACTAAAGGAAGAAATCAATTTGCTTTACGTAGCAGTAACCAGAACAAAAAACAAACTCTATATTGAGGAAGAACTTTTACCAAAAGATTGGACTGTATCTGAGCAAATCGTATTATTAATGAAAAAAGAAAAAGATGATCAGCCTTCCATAAAAGATTTAAAATTAAATGATTTCGAGGAAAAAGCTTATGATTTAGCTGAGATTCGAAAAAAACATAAATCAGCCTATGCTCCTTGGAATGATGAACTGGACAGAGAATTGAAATTCATGTTTGAAGAAGGCTTAAGCACCAAAGATTTAGCTAATCACTTTGGCAGAACAAAAGGAGCTATAAGATCAAGGATTCAAAAGCTATATTCTTTTGAAGATTTGTAAAACACTCTAAAACATTACAGACGAATAGATATTATTTGTCGATGAATAGCTATTTTTCTTCTTTTTATTAATCTTTATGAGAAATTTGTAAAGATGAAAAAGTTATTTCTATTTCTATTCCTTGTTCCATTTCTTGTACATAGTCAAAACGAGCAAGTATTATATCAATTAGTAGAATTAAATAAGGAAGTAAATTCCAAATACCATGAAAGTGCTCCTTTGGTAACTCCAGATAATCAAAGATTATACTTTACAATTTCAAATCATCCTGAAAATAATGAAGGAAGAGATAACTCACAGGATATCTGGTATTCTGATAAACTATCTGATGGCACATGGGGAATGGCAGTCCACATGGAATCTCCTTTTAATAAAAGGCAGTTCAATCAGGTTTTCACCATACTCGATAATGGAAATTCACTCTTCATAAGAGGTGCCAATAATAAAAGAAAAAAGGGTTTTTCTATAGTTACTAAAGATGAAAAAGGCTGGAATAGACCTGAAGAGCTAGAAATAGAGGGATATGAAGAAATGGATAATGGAATATTTTCTGGAGCCACCATCAGCCAAGACCGCAGTGCCATTATTATTTATATGAACGAAAGATCAAAAAAAACTTTTAGTGACCTCTATTTGAGTAAACGCAGAAAAGATGGAACTTATAGCAGGCCTATAATGATTGAATCATTAAGCACTTATAAAGATGAATTTGGACCATATTTAACGGAAGATGATCATGTAATGTACTTTGCAAGTAATCGTGAAGGAACATTGGGCGATGCAGATGTTTGGAAGGTCAAAAGGCTAGATGATAGTTGGTTAAAATGGAGTGAACCAGAAAATATTGGTCCTCCTATAAATACTGATGGTTTTGATTCCTACTTTTCTGTGGATGCAACAGGAAATAATGCATTTACCACTAGAACTTATGTTTCTGCAGATGGCAGTAACATGAATATTTATGGTTTAATTCCTAAAGCTAAAATCACTATTAAAGGAAAAGTGTTGGATGCAAACAGCAAAAAACCACTTTCACTTTATTTAACTGCAAAACCTAAGGAGGATAAACCCATAAATTATAATGTAGATTCAGATGGAAATTATCAATTCATTACCTATAAAAACAAAGCTTTCAATTTTATAGCAGCAAAAATTGGCTATGAGCAATTGAATGAATCCATAGATTTAAGTTCAATTATGAAAGACACTGTGATTCATAAAGATCTACTTTTAAATCCTATCAAAACTAAAATAAACTTATTTGGCTTGATTACGGATTCAAAAAGTATGCAGGCTGTTAATGCAGCAGTTTATGTTCAGAAAAATAATTTCAAAGATTCGACTAGGACTAGATTTGAAGATGGTGGATATAGCTTAAAATTAGAAGGTGGTGGAGAATATCAAATAAAAATCCTATCTCAAGATTATCAAAATATTCAAGAAACATTCATTGTAGAAATTCCTGAAGGAACTTATGAACATGAAATCAGAAAAGATTATGAAATGAATAAGGCATTTAAGCCTTATATAATTTCAGGAATTGTAATGGACGAAAAAACACAAGAACCATTAGAAGCTGAATTAACATTTGAAATCCAAGATACGGTTCTAACAAAAACAAAAAGTAATACAGACGGCACTTATGAAGTGTTAATACCCAAGGCAGGTGAACTGATCATAAGGGGTAAAAAAATCAACTTTCTCAACCTTGAAGATGAAATTCTAATAGCCGACAACCAGGATTTTACTCATTACAATAAGCAACTTATAATGGCTCCGATAGAGGTTGGCAAGACTGTTATTATTGATAATATTTATTTCAATTTTGATAAAACAACTCTAAAAGAAGCTTCATTCCCTGAATTGGATAGATTGACTGATTTGATGACGCAAAATCCTGGTATTAAAATAGAAATAATAGGTCATACAGATAGCAAAGGAAGTGATGATTATAATTTAACCTTAAGCGAAGGTCGGGCTGAATCTGTTATGCAGTATTTATTGGATAAAGGCATCTCAGAAGATAGAATGAAGGCAAAAGGTTTAGGAGAAACCTCCCCCATCAGCAGTAATGATACTGAAGAAGGAAGAGCAGAAAACAGACGGGTAGAATTTACAATAGTGGAGAAATAATTATTTGAAGCTACTAAAAACCTTAGAGATCATTTGGTAAAAATTCCCCTGATGAAAGCTATAATCT
>QNXU01000196.1 GCA_003973485.1 Bacteroidota bacterium
GAAATAACTTACGAATGGTGTGCAGAATACGTAGATGAATATGACGATATTCAGGAAACTGAGTCATCCACTAATAAAGTGGATGTCTGGCCGCCACGTTTAACGATTGAGAGTTGCAAAGCGAGATTATGCTGTACTCGGATTGTCGGTAATGATGTTGATGGTATTCAGGAACGTGGCTATGCCTATGACGGTGACGAAAAGTTCAGTTCCGGGCAAAAGGTAACACCACAGATAAAAAAACAGCTACAAGATGCAGCAAAACAGTAGGAAAGGATTTGAGTCATGATTAAATTAGAAGAAACGCTAATTGAAGCAGCCGAGCAAGCACTTTTAGAAGCTAAACAGTTTTCTAATAATCCTAAGAATGACGACTTATACAGAAACCTAAATCAATTTCATGCTTATGTTTACTTAGCACATATAGAAGATTCTGGATTATCTGAAGAAGCCACTGAAAAACTACTCGGGCTAGAAAAACAATGCACTGAAATGATGAAAACATGGATGGAAACATTGCAGCAAAACTCATTGAGCTCTGAAAGGCTCTTAGACTCATTTATTGTTAATGCAATTACAGATGACAATGCGAGTTATGAGGACATAATTTCAGCAAAAAATGAAGAGGAAGCAATCCTTGAATTTAAAGAGAAATGGGGTTGGCGCGATACGTTCAGAAGTGTTTGGGCTAAGCCAAACATTTAATGTGCAACAAAACTAGGGAATGAGTTATGAAAAAACTTTTAATTGCAATCTTATTAATGTTCAGTACGACTCTGAGTGCTGATAATAGATTGGTAGACAATACCAGCCCTCTACTCCCTGAAAACAAGGGTTTAGCGGATTTTGGAAATCTCATTGCTGCTCAGGCTTTGAGTTATTCGAAATCAGTAAAGCGTGATGGTGAAATGGTCATTGTTGAAGTTGTTGTTGATACAAAACTATGTAAGGTAAAAATCAATAACTCTGGAGAAAAACCTCTTGCCGAGCAAGTTTCTTGCTCACCTATGCAACAAAACTAAGGAAAGGAGTGAGTAACTTTGGCAACATTAAATGATATTAAGATTGATCGCCCCATTGAATTTATTGCATATAAAAACGATGGGAATATACATTCAAGTTATATTGAAAATAATGGCCAATTATTAGAAGTAACATTAAATGAAGCATGCACAAAAGAGTTCGTAGAACATTTATCAAAAACTAAAAACAAAGTATTAGTTGAAGAAACCTTACAGGGACTTGCTATTAGAAGTGACGGCACACCTTTAAAAACTGCGTTTCCTACTTTTAATGAATTTAAAAAAGCTATTGAAAATATTGATAGATCAATGTTCAAAGAATTAATTAATGCTCTACCAGAGTGGGAATTATGCGGCTGCAATGAAGTTGTAATTAATTTTGAAGAAAAACTGAGACAAAACTAGGGATTCGATCATGTCTAATTGGCAAACAATAATAGTCTGTGCCGGTCTTATGCCTTTTTCATTATTGATGAATGATTTTTATGGCTTCGTTTGGTTAATAGCTTTAGGTTTGTTTATGTATTTTGGGTCGGCCATTCACCCTATATTCAAGACTGAATAGATGGTTAAAACAACAAAGCAAGGAGAATAGCCATGTTGTTAGGTAGTCTTTTAGGTATTGCGATTGCTGTATTGTTTGGATTTCAGCTTGACTTTGTTTTGTGGTTAGTTGCCACAGCCACAATACTTGCTGGTGTCAGCTTTGCAGTTTCTACAAATACGCTGATTCTAACTTTTTATTTATCAGGAGTAGTTACGGGACTAATCACATTATTTATCGTACCTATTTTTCTTGATGGTTATAGTGGTGATGCGTCTTTTTTTAGAGCATGTTTTTATTACATTCCCTTAGTTGCTTTTGGTCTATCAATTGTTGTGAGTACTTTACTTGGTGTTTTGGGTCGGGTCACGATTTATAGTCATTCAGATGCAACAAAATAACGGAGATTAGATGATATGGAAGGAAAGAAATTCAACGTAATTGATGCTTTTTCTATCATATTTATGGTGATCGGAGTTATCTCACAAATGATCTATATTCTTGATTTTTATACTGAGAAGTTTGGATTAATTAATTACCTTCAATCAGAAGGCTATGTGAACATTTTTAATATTGTGTCAATTTCTTTATTTGTAGGCGGTGTTTATATTTCGAGGGGAGTCGTTGGTATTTTGGCTAACAAACTTGGGCATGCCGTGTCTAGCTCAGAAAAATAAACGCAACAAAGTTAGTGAGAAACAATATGGAACAGGTTAGATGCGTTATTGCTGGTAAAGATGAAGCATTAAACGAAAAGTTGTTTTGGGCTTCTGTAAGGTTAGGAGTTGGTAGGCACGTGGTCATTGGTGAATCTGATGCGATAAAAGCGATAGAAGAAGAGTTTATTTCTGATGTAGAGTTCTTGCCTGCCGGTAGCAGCCCCCCCGAAAACTCTATTATATTCAATGGAAATATAACTCAACAAAACTAGGGAAAGGATTTGAGTCATGATTAATTTAAGTAGCTCATCCCGCTTTCGTCTTCGACCAAGCCAGAAAAAGACCTGTCTTGTCCCTTCGGGCTTCAATCGGGGCTAGAAGTAAAGTTAAGAGAATAAAAATATTAGGACCGTAAAAACACACGGTCATAATATTATTTATTAGTATTATTATTTTTAATACCAGTATTAAAAATAATTGATTTGAATTAGCTATATAAATCTATATAGACCAGTTATCACTTAGTTAAAACCCGCCCCCGTTTTCGCTCTATCTGTGTATCAGAGTTCACAAATTCTTTAAATAAAATAGTCCGCTTCGCCCATATCCTCACCCGTTCAGACTCCCTGCGGTCGCTTAGCTGCGGCTTGCGGTATGGCTATTGTATTTAAACAATTTCCTCACTTACCTGAACACAGAGCGAAATCGGAAGCAGGTTTAAACATTAACAAAGTGAGGAAATGGCTATGTCATCAGATTTAAAAAAAACAGCTAATACAAATCAATATAAAAACACTGCCTGCGGCGCAGAGCTTCTTCAAAAGCAGATTGTAAAAGATGGGTTACAGAATCACGACCTGGCACCGCTGGAATTGTTACCCGTAGAAAAACAAACTAATAGAAGAAAGGCTAAACCAACGGGAAGAAGTTTCAATATATTAGGTTTTGAAATTGAAGAAATCACAATAGAGCCTTGTCATCGTGTCTCTCAATATATGAAGCGAGAAGAAATAACGTGCCAGTGTTCAGATTGTCTTATTGATAATGCCGGTTTGACGAATGAGCAAATCAGGGCGCGTATGGATAAGGCGTATAAATAAAGGACTCAGAAATGACTGTTGAATTAAACCTAAAAGATGAAACTATAAATCAATACTCACAACGTGAAATTGAGCTTGCATATAGAGAGATATTAGAAAGTGTTGTTGAACAGTTTGGTGAAAAGTCCTTACACGTGCAGCTAATAGAAAATAATATTTCAGTGAATAAATAGGTAATAGTTATGTATATGTATTATGAAATCAAAGCCAAACTGGACGGCGATACTGTCACTCTTTATGGTTCATTCGTGCGTGATGATTGCGTTGATGAAATAGAAGCTGAAAGAGAATCATGGAGGGCTGAGGGGTACAGGAATATAAAAATTGCCAGCAGAGAAACGGCAGATTCACCAGATAAGAAAGTCTATAAGTCTGATATGGCCAAGTGTAAAAAAGTTAATTGAAAAAAATAACCACCCTATACAGGGTGGTTTTCTTTGTACTCTCTGAACATTTCTTCAAAGGCTTCCGTTCCTGTTTTATAGGGACTCAATGCAACATAAGCTTTAAATTCAGCCTTTAGTTTTTCCGGAAATTTTGTCAGCTGTAATACCGTTGTTTTTTCTGGTGGTATTTGATCTGTCGCTTTTGGCTCTTTCTTCGTTTCTGGTGTTTTTTGAGGTGGGGCGATTTTAGCCATATTTTTATTCTCCGTTATTCATCACTGAATTAGCTTTATTGAAAATCTGCTCGATGATTTTATCTGTCGTTTGGTTCAGATCTTTGTATCGTGTTTCTGTTAGTGAGCGGCCAGTGTCCATTGCTTGACTGTAAGCCGTTTGCATATTGATCCAGCCTTGTGCGACTTCAAAATTAAAATCTTCAATAGATGATCGGGTCGTCATGGCTTCCTTTTCACCATTTTTTAAGACCTTACACACAACAAAATAGATGGACTTTCTTTTTATACCTTTACTGACTAGCTCCATTGCCAGATTAAGCGTGGGCTGAAGATCATCAGTAGAGATACCAACAGGTAACACAATCAAATCTGATGCCTTTGCAATATCGATAACATGGCTATCAGCAAATGCTTTGCCATCTACGATAAGCAAATCATTTAATGCCTCAGCCTTTAATGCGGTTTGAGGGTCTTTATATACGACCACATCAATAGCAGGCTCGATACCGGCTTCAGCGCGTCTTATTGACCATTTAAAAGCGGTCTGTTGGGTTAAATCCATATCAGCTATTTGAACTTGCCATTTATTTTTTGCAAATTCAACGGCCACAGCTCTTGCAAGTGTTGATTTTGCCGTCCCGCCTTTCTGGTTTAAAAACGAAATGATCATAAACTCTCCTGAGTATTTAATGTAATAAAAGTAATACATTTATTACATTAATAATCTTTGTCGGATAATACAAGTATTAATTTTAATACTTGTATTTGTTTTTGTCTTTACTTT
>QNXU01000154.1 GCA_003973485.1 Bacteroidota bacterium
GAAAATCAATATTTTGATTTTCAAGTGCTCTAGCCTCAAGCACCTCATCTACTTCCCGGGCTAAAGCTCGAAGTATAACAATACTCCTTCACTTAGCCCGATTGTATATGAGGCACTTGAGACTTTTTAAGCAAGCCCTATTTAAAATTTAAGAACAAAGCCTAATTGCGAATAGTGGATAGTGAAATTCAGACTTGGATTTGGTTTGATTTCCCCCATCAATTGACGGGAATTGTAGCGTTCAATAGCCTCATCTGCTTTTTTGTTTGCTAATCTTTTTATTGGGATGGCTACGGCCATTAAACCAACTCCTGTGATAAGTAAAGGAACGGTAACTTCAGGACTAGGATCAAAAAATGTTGGAATAAAAGAACCTATGCCAAAACTGGCAATGATGGAGGATGCAAAAGCCCACCTTCTTGAGGCTTTCATTTTTTTGTGTGCAGGTTCGTAAGAAATCATTTTCTTCAAAACTTGCCTTTCCAAAACTTGTCTGCCTAAAATGAAATATTCGTTTTGAATTAGATTACCTTTTCGCTCTATTAATGGAACTTCATTTTGACAAAAACCTAATTGAGCAAAAAGGATAAAAAATAGTATAAATGATTTAAACATTGGTTGATAGTTATAAAGTTTTTACATTAAATATAATGCAAAAACTTTAAACCCTAAAAGCTTCAATTAAATCTACTAACATTTCAGTTTGTTCCTTTGAATGTGTAGGGAAATTAGCAATTCTTATTTGTTCTTTTTTGTAGCCCCCATAACCAGTGCCAATATGGATTTTTTTCTGTTTTAAATGATCAATAAGTAAGTTACTTTCAAAATCAGTTTTGATAACTTTTACTGTTTTGGAACGATGTTTTTCATTTTCAACAAAATGATGAAGTTGCGGATGAGCCTCAATTACCTGATTGAGAATGGCTGATTTATAATCAATTTCTCTTCTAATAGCAAGAATCCCCTTCTCAATCATGTCTGAAGCAACTTTTGCTAAGGTATAGATTCCTAAAATATTGGGAGTTTCAGCAGTTTGAAATACTCTTGCTTTTTCTACCATATCGGGTAATCGATGATAGGAGCCAATAGTTTTTCCTTCTAAAGCCATTTTTTCAGCTTTTTCTATACATTTACTATTTACAATCCAAACCCCTAAACCTGCTGGAAGTCCAAAGGCTTTTTGAACAGAAAAATAAAGAGTATCTATATTTCTGAAATCGATTGGTATAACCGGAACACCTGAAACACCATCTATGGCTATTAATTTTTCTGGGTATTTTTCTCTTAAAGCATTTATAGTATCTAATGGGAAAGTAGTGCCACAAGCTGATTCATTAAGGCAAAGGGTAATGATTTCAGCGCTTTCAGGAACCTCAATTGCATCAAAATCTGGAACAGTACCATCTTCTACCACTAATTCATGTGCGGTTCGGCCTAATTGTGTGGCTATTTTTGCAAAACGCTGCGAAAAAGCCCCCATACTGACATGATAGCTTTCTTTTTCAACACAATTTTCAATAATTCTTTCCCATGCTTCATTTGCGGATGAAGTAATTAATACATGATAATCATCGGGGATGTCCATTAACTTTCTTAAGTTTTGCTGACATTCCTTATAGATGTCCTTGAATTGCTGTCCTCTGTGTGAGGTGCTGCATACTCCTTTTTTCAAGGCAGTTTTAATATGCTCTTCAGCAGTGAAATATAGAGCTGATGGACCGGGAGTAAAGAATAATTCAAACATTGGCTGTTTCTAAACTAATTTTAGACTTTTTCTTATAATCGGATAAAGTGATTCCAAAAAATAAAAGTGCTGGAACAATCATACCGATAGCGCAAAATAAGTACATCTGAGATAGCGAAAAAATTTCTACTATATTTCCTAAGAAAAAAGCACCAATTCCAATGCCTAAATCTATAGATGAGAAGAAAGTACTGGTGGCAACACCTCTTTTTTCAGGTTTCACCATATTGATCACCATGGTCTGAAGCGTAGGCATTACGATACCATTGCCTAAGCCCAAAACAAATGCAGCAACTAGAAATCCCGGTTCTGCTGTGCTTTGAGATAGAAGAACCAAACCAGAAATCGTGCCTATGAAACTTAGCAGCATTACAAAGGCAGGGCCTCTTTTATCCATCATTTTACCAGTGGTTGGTCTGATGATACTTACACCAATAGCGTAAATCAAGAAAAACATTCCCGTACTTTCAATAGAAAGTTCTTTGGCAAAAAGCGTAATGAAAGACATGATGCCTGCAAATGGAAATGCTAGCAATAACATAACCATGGATACTTTTAATACTTTTGGTTCGAATACATTCTCCCAACTCAATTTATTGTTTCGGCTGCTGATTTTGGGATGGTTAACAAAAAATGACATTAAAACTGCTAAAGAACAAAGTATACCTGAGGTAATGAATAAAAATTGATAGCTGCCTGTTTCTTTTAAAATTTGTAGGCCGATTAATGGACCAATTGCCATGCTTAAAGTCATGGATAAGCCAAAAATGCCAATGCCTTCTCCTCTTCGGCTATCTGGAACCAAATCGGATGTAATAGTTCCTCCGCCTGTAGTCACTATTCCCCAAAAACCTCCATTTACTAATCTTAGAAATAATAAAAAGACAAAAGAAGTTGCCAAACCATAAGTGGCCATCACTATGGCATAACAAATCATAGCGAATAAGAATAATTTTCTTCTTCCATATTTGTCGAAAGCATATCCACTTAGTGGCCTAACGATTAAAGCTGATAGAGCATAAATCCCAATGATGTAGCCTACTTTATCAGCATTTTCTCCTAAAACATCGGTCACAAAAGTGGGTAGAGTAGGTAAGAGAAAATAGAATGAAACCGCCATTAAAAGATAGCTAAAGCAATGAAGCAAGAAGTCTTTGGTGTATAATGGAACTTTAGTCATGGTAGATTTTTAGGGAAAGTATTAGAGTAAATTTTATGTTGCTACATACAAATAATAAAGGCTAACTGCTTCAAGAGGGTCTAAGTTTCTAAATTTTAGCGAAATTTCTATTAAAAAGAGAGATTAAAATTTTAACCAAGCTAATTTGAGTTCTTTAGTTTGGTTGTAATCTCTGGAATATCCTCTGATTTACAATGATGATATAATTCACCATTGATTGCTATATTGGGACCTAATTTGCAATAATCCATACATTTTGTTTTGATCAGCTTTATGTTTTTAATCCCTTTTGATTTAAGTGATTTTTTCAATTCTGTTTTTAACTCTTCACAACCATTTTTTTTGCAATCTTTTCCAGTGCAGATGAAGAGGTGCTGATGTTGCTTAGATGTGATTTCCAATATTTTAATAAATTTTAATGGTTGTTAATAATTACTGAAAATCAATTAAATAGTTGTTTGTTTTACTATACTTGTCAAGTTTTGAATTTAAATTTTGATAAAATTGCATTCCTTTAAAAAGTTACAAGGTGCCTGGTATTCAGAATTCTTTATTCTACCCTAAAAGTGAGAATTAATATTTTTTTTTTCAATGGTGTGAAACCGTCATGCCATATCAGAGCTTTTTTGTGAAGTGGAAGAAAAAATTATAAACACTTTTATGTTTATAATATTTTATATTTCTTTACCGTTTCAACTAAATATTTCAAATGGCCTTCGGAGTTTTACTGACTTCCTCTTTCCTAGTTTTACTATCTTATAGTGGTCTGGCACAGATAATGGATTATAATCATTGTAATTGTCAGGAGATTAAAGATGCTATTGAATATAATTTAAAATCTGATGGAGTTTTAATAGAAAGAATTCCCTTGAAAAATGGAGTTATCCACGGACAATGGATAAGCAAAACTATAAATTCAGATACCATTATCATTTCAAATTATAGAGACGGAAAGTTAGAAGGGGATTTTTTGCAGTTTCATGAAAATGGGAAGATAAAACTTGAAGCTAGGTTTAAAGCTGGAAGACCCCATGGGAAATGGACTTTCTATAATGAAAAAGAAAGAGTGATTAAAAGTGGGGTTTATGAAAATGGTCAGGCTAAAGGTGTTTGGAAAATTTTCAATAAAAAGGGTCGGAAATTATTACTTGCTTATGATTTTGATCTAAATCAGTATACTAAGAATAATTTTTATCCCTATTATTCATCAAAAGCTGTTTTAAAAGACGATTTGAATGAAGAGTTTGTTATAGCATATTTTCCTAACATGAGTGTTCGTAATTCAATTAAACCATTAGGAGGTTATGTTTCAGCATCTGAATATTTTACTCATTATATGAACATTCCAAAGCAGTTTTTCAATACTTACTTTGGGGTTAATTTTCGAGCAAATATTGAAATAAAACAGGGAGAATTTTATTTGAAGGAGCTTCAATATGATGATCACCCCACTTCTTTCGATGGATTTGATCCCGGACTTCCTTTTTTTGTGGAGACTAATGATGCCAGGAAATTAAGTAGGGTTAGCCATACTGAAAATAGCCTATGGTTACTGGAAAAAAGGATAGAACAATTATTATTACTGTCAGGGCCATGGGTGATAGATGAAGAGGATAATGTTAATTTCCAGATTCAAATCCCTATTCAAATAAATTCGATTCGTAAATACTAAAAACAATGAGTACACAGCAAAAACTCAATAGATTTAAATCAAGCCTATTATATATTATTTTTCTGTTGGTTGTATATTCTTGTGCAGCGCCCAAAAGAGTTTTTTACCTTACTTTATATT
>QNXU01000407.1 GCA_003973485.1 Bacteroidota bacterium
CGGAGGAAAATGCTGCATGTAAGCCGACATCTCGACGTTGGTCGGGGGCTTTGTCTTCTTGTAAAAACCGATGGTAAGAATTTAACTGTGTAGACAGTAGATAAGGTACTTCAAGTATGCTAGCACGTTTGCCAAAGTCTTTGCGGATACGTTTTTTTTCAGTAAAAGCGTAATTCATCTACCTTAAATTCCTACTGTATGATGGATGCTTACCATCCACACCAATAACGGGTGATAAAAGAAAAAAGCCAGTAACTTCGAATTTCTCAAAGATGAGGCTTTTGCGAATAGCCTTTTAGATTTCAAAAATGAAGAAATTAGTAAGGTAAGATTCTATATTCCCGCCATTCATTGCAGTGCTTGTATCTGGCTTTTAGAAAAATTATATAAACTTAACTCTGGCATCATCAGTAGTCGAGTAGATTTCAATAAGAAAACAGTCATCATCTCATTTAAGCATCAGGAAATTGCTCTTTTGGAATTAGTGAAGCTGTTAGACTCCATCGCATACACTCCTGATATTCAGTTAGAAAAATCTAAATCCAACACTTCTCCTTACAGAAGAATTTGGCTACAAATTGGAATTACTGGATTTGTTTTTGGAAATAGTATGCTCTTTAGTTTACCAGAATACTTCGGGCTGAACTTGTTCGATGATGATATCATTTCGAAGATATTTCCTTTCCTTAATGCGGTATTGGCGCTACCAGTAGTATTTTTTGCCGCGCAAGATTATTTCAAATCTGCATGGGGAGTGCTCAAGCAAAAGCAAATCAACATGGATGTGCCGATTAGTATAGGGATCGTTACATTATTTGTCTATAGTTATCACATCATCTTTTTCCAGTCTGGTTTGGGTTATATCGACTCACTTTCCGGGCTGGTTTTTTTCCTTTTATTAGGAAAATATTATCAACAAAAAACATTCGACCATTTAAGGTTCGATAGAGATATCCAATCTTTCTTCCCTTTATCTGTAACCAAAATAAAAGGACAGCAAGAAGAACAAGTATTGCTCAATAGCATAATTCCTTCCGATATTTTAAAAATCAGAAATGAAGAAATCATTCCTGCTGATAGTCTTTTGATTTCAGATGAAGCTTCTATCGATTATAGTTTTGTCACAGGCGAATCATTACCTGAAATCAAGCAAAAAGAAGAATTGATTTATGCTGGCGGAAGATTAAAAGGTGCTTCTATTTTGGTGCAAGTGAAGAAAAGTCCTTCACAAAGCTATTTAGCTCAACTTTGGGATGATGAATCCATTCAACAAGGCGCAAAAGCACAAGTTCAAAGCACGGCAGATAAAATCAGTAAATATTTCACTGCAGTTGTTTTAGCCATTGCTTTCATAGCTTTTGGTAGCTGGCTTTATTTAGGGGATTTTGAAAGTGGGATAAGAGCTTTTACCACAGTGCTGATTGTAGCTTGCCCTTGTGCACTAGCATTGGCCACACCTGTCACTTTAGGTTATGCCATGAGAATGTTGAGCAAAGCTGGATTTTTTGTAAAAAGCACTCAGTCAGTAGAGGATTTATCCAAAATTGATTCTATCGTTTTTGATAAAACAGGTACGCTTACATTTCCCGATAAAGCTGAGGTAGTTTTTGTAGGAAATATGCCAGAACATAAAGTATTAGCCGCTGTCAAAACTTTATTTAATCAATCCAAGCATCCATTATCTCAAATTATTTACAACTGGCTGCCTTTTTATCCATCTCAAGAAATTGAGGATTATAAAGAAATCAGCGGACAAGGAATTAGTGCCAAAGTAAACGGCCAAATCATCAAATTAGGAAAAAAACAATTTGTGGATAAGCAAGCAACTGACTTTGATAAAAAAGCCAACAGTTCTCAAGTTTTCATTAATGTAGATGGGCTGACTTATGGATGCTTCAATGTAAAGCATGTATTCAGAGAAAATATTGGGGATTTATTCGACAGCCTCAAGACTGATTACAAATTGAATTTATTATCGGGTGATCAATCAGCTGAAAAAGAATATTTAAGCCAATGGTTAGCAGAAGAAAATATGCATTTCGAACAATTGCCAGGAGACAAAAAAGAATTCATCACGAAATGGCAAGATGCTCAGCAAAAAGTTATGATGGCTGGTGACGGATTAAATGATTCCGCTGCCTTACGCAAAAGTGACTTTGGTTTGGCTATTACTGAATCTACAAGGCAATTTAGCCCTGCTTGTGATGGTATTCTTTTAGGTGAAAATTTGAAGCAATTACCTAATATCATGAAATTTTCAAAAGCCGCATTCAAATTAGTGATAGCAGGCTTTATACTCTCATTTTTATATAATGTGGTGGGCTTAAGTTTTGCAGTTCAAGCACTTTTATCACCCGTAATAGCGGCTATTTTAATGCCAATCAGTTCATTCTCAGTGGTGCTTTTAGCAACCCTTGGAACACGCTATCTAGCAAATAAATATTTATTGGGAATTGAAAAAAGCAGAGATATATGAACATACTAGTAGTATTAATAATAGTGAGTTTGATAGTAGCAAGTGGCTTTTTAGTGGCTTTTATTTGGGCTGTACGTTCCGGACAATTCGATGATGCCTCCACTCCTTCTTATAGAATGCTGTGGGATGATGCCATCACTAAAAAAGAAAATAAATCAAGTAATCAATCAACAAATCATAAACAAGAATCACATGGAAATTGAAAAGTTTCATTATGACAACAAAGTCGTCAAATACTTTGCTATAGCAACAGTAGTTTGGGGCGCCATAGGGATGCTGGTTGGTCTTTTGGCCGCAACCCAGCTATTTGCACCTGAGGCTAATTTAGGTTCGGAATATACTACCTTCGGTAGGATAAGGCCATTGCACACCAATGCTGTTATTTTTGCATTTGTGGGGAATGCCATCTTTGCCGGAGTTTATTACTCCATGCAGAGATTGCTGAAAACCAGAATGTTCAGCGATACTCTTTCATGGATTAATATGTGGGGCTGGCAGCTCATTATTCTCTCAGCCGTAATTACCCTTCCGATGGGCTTCACCTCTTCAAAGGAATATGCTGAGCTAGAGTGGCCAATTGATATTGCCATCACCTTAATTTGGGTGGTTTTCGGTATCAATATGATAGGTACCATCATCAAAAGAAGAGAAAAGCACATGTATGTTGCCATTTGGTTCTACATTGCTTCTTTTGTTACGGTGGCAGTTCTACATGTGGTAAATTCTTTTGCTTTACCAGTGGATTTCATGAAAAGTTATTCAGCCTTTGCCGGTGTTCAAGATGCATTGGTACAATGGTGGTATGGTCATAATGCGGTAGCTTTCTTTTTAACTACACCTTACTTAGGTTTGATGTACTACTTCTTACCGAAAGCTGCAAATCGACCTATTTATTCTTATAAATTATCGATTGTTCACTTTTGGGCTTTAATATTCTTATACATCTGGGCAGGACCTCACCACTTATTGTATACTTCTTTACCTGAATGGGCACAAGCATTGGGTACTGCCTTCTCCATTATGTTGATTGCTCCATCTTGGGGTGGTATGGTAAATGGACTTTTAACCTTGAGAGGTGCTTGGGACAAAGTTTCAAAAGACCCAATCTTAAAATTTATGGTAGTAGCCATTACTGCTTATGGTATGGCTGTTTTCGAAGGCCCAATGTTGTCTTTAAAAAGTGTGAATGCGATAGCACATTATACTGATTGGATTGTAGCACACGTTCACATTGGTGCTTTAGGTTGGAATGGCTTCTTAACCTTTGGTATGCTTTACTGGATGATTCCACAAATGTGGAAAACGAAATTATTTTCAACCAAATTAGCAAATGCTCACTTCTGGTTGGGTACTTTAGGTATTATTTTCTATGCATTACCGATGTATGTATCAGCTTTCACACAATGGTTAATGTGGAAAGAATTTACTCCAGAAGGTATATTACAATACCCTAACTTCTTATCTACTACCCTACAAATTATCCCGATGCATATGCTAAGAGCATTTGGTGGTTTACTCTACCTATCAGGTGTTTTTGTAATGGTTTACAATTTAATCAAAACTGCTAAAGCAGGAAGTTTTGTAGCCAATGAAGCTGCTGAAGCTCCAGCTTTGGAAAAAGCAGTAAGCAAAGGAAAAGAGTATTGGCACAGAGTATGGGAAAGAAAGCCGATTTTCTTCACCATTTTAACTACAGTAGCCATTTTAATTGGTGGAATATTCGAATTAATCCCATCCTTTATGATGAAAGATAATGAAGCCACTAAAATTGAGGCAGTAAAACCTTATACCCCATTAGAGTTGGAAGGTCGGGATATTTACATCAGTGAAGGCTGTGTGGGTTGTCACTCACAAATGATACGACCTTTCCGATATGAAACGGAACGATATGGCGAATACTCCAAAGCAGGTGAGTATGTCTATGATCATCCGTTCTTATGGGGGTCTAAACGGACAGGGCCAGATCTACACCGAGTAGGTGGTAAATATCCTGATTCCTGGCATTTCAACCACATGTACGACCCAAGGTCAATGTCACCAGGTTCAACCATGCCGCCATATCCGTGGTTATTGGAACAGCCTTATGACTTAGAAGGACTTCCTGATAAAATTACGGTAATGAGAAAATTAGGAGTTCCTTACGAAGAAGGTTTTGAAGATGAAGTTCAGGCTAATGCAATGGCGCAAGCTGAAAAAATTGTCAAAAGTCTTGAGGCTGACGGAATTGAAACAGTTC
>QNXU01000335.1 GCA_003973485.1 Bacteroidota bacterium
GGCCCAAGGCGCACTTAGTTTATTTGTTTCTACAGATGCTGGTGAAACTTATGAGGCAGTTAATAGCTACTCTCCAGACCCAGGTGCATACTATACTGGAATATATACGCATCCTACTGATGAAAACACGGCTTATGCATTATTTAGCCTTGCTAATTTTCCAAAAATTTTAAAGACAACTGATTTAGGCCAAACTTGGGAGGATATTTCTGGTTTTGAAGGTAATGGAGGCGTAAGTGATAGAGGCTTCCCAGATGTTTTTGTTCATAGCTTATTAGTTATGCCTTTTGATACTGATATAATTTGGGCTGGAACGGAAATTGGTTTATATGAATCATTAGATGGTGGATTAACTTGGAATATTAGAAATGATTTTCCAGCTGCTTCCATTTGGTCCATGAAAATTGTGGATGATCAAGTAGTATTGGGTACTCATGGAAGAGGGATTTGGACCGCTACAATTGGTGAATTAGCATTATCCACGCTAAGTGTAGAATCCTTTAGCTATTTAGGGTATGGAGAAGCTGAATTTAATATTGATTTGCCAGCAATTTATGATCAAGTGAAATTGTATGTGAATGATGTTGAAGTTGCTTCAGTTGACGCTCCTGCAACTGGCAATACTACTATTGCTATCTCTGACTTTTTTGAATTTAAAGGTGCAGAAATTAAAATAGTAGGATTTATAGCTGGGGTAGAATATGAATCTAGGCAATTTGTAACTGAAGATATTGATGTTACACCTGCTATTCTAAACTTTGAATCTACCATTAATGGAGATGTTTATCCTGTTACAATTGAAATGGAGAATAATGAGCCTTTTGATAAAGTAGAGGTTTATTTTAATGATGAATTGGTTCATACCGATACACAGGTATTATCTAAGGATGCTGCATCTCGAGTGATCAATTTTGATTATGATCAACAGAGTAATAATAGAATTCAGTTAAGATCTTATATTCAAGGAGAAGTTTTTATCACTAATTCTAATTCAAACATAATTACTTCTACCAATAATTCTTTAGATAGTAATATCAAAGTATATCCAAATCCAACTGCTAGTTATGTGAATATATCATCTAATACTATGTCTGTAGGTGAAATTAAAATATATAATAGCAATGGTGTTCAGGTGAATAAAATTGAGTTGAACTCCAATTCTAAAAACACACAGATTGATTTATCTTCTTTAGATAGAGGTGTTTATTTGGTTCAAATTATTGGCCAAAACGGCAAAATGCTTACCAAAAGAATTGTTAAAGAATAATGAGAGTTCTTATATCTTTACTTATAATAAGTATTATTGGAGGTTGTGCTAAACAAAGCACAACTTCTTCTAACACTTCTATGGAGAATTATAAAAAAATAGCTTATGAAAGTCTTAGTGTAGAACCTGTTCAGTTTTCTGAAAATTCACAAAAAGATTTTGTGTTGGCTACTTATTATAAAAATGAAAGCAATGTAGCAGGTAATGGCACATTAAAATATGTTATTATTAATATAGCTGAGGAAAAGGTTTTAAAGGAAGGATCTTTGCCGGAAGGTAAGATTAATTGGATATCAGATTATGAGGTTGAAATTTTTAGTCCTCCTGGCATACCAAAGGACCATTCTGAAACAGTCGATGATTATAAGACTATTTATAATGTAAAAACTGGAAAATCATCAAATAAAAAAGGAGCCAATTACTAAGGCTCCTTTTTATTTTTCTGCCTGTTTCATAATAAAATCAGTAGTCTTTTTAATGATTATTTGATAGGCTTGTGGTAGCTTATTTTTCTCCCACGGATGTGAAGCTCCAAAAACATGGTTTTCATTTTCTAAAATCATCAATTGAGTATCTGATTTCCATTCCTTTATTTGATGTGCCATTTTTACAGGCAATGTTTCATCTTCAGTGCCATGAAATGCTAATAAGGGTTGTTTCATTTGTTTTACTGCTGAGGGTATAGATAATCTATGAGGATTGTTTAAAACATCATCATACAATTGAACATAAATTGGCATTTGTTGATTAGTTCTTTTGTTTTCTATATACTGAACACCTTTCTGTCTCCATTCATCCAAAAAGCTTTGTGGCCATCTTTTACTTAAATCACTGATTGCAGCTAGAGTTATAACCTTTTTAATTCTATCATCTTCCTTCGCTTTCAGTAAAACCAACCCACCACCTCGGCTATGTCCCATTAAGTTAAGATCATCAAGATTTAATTCATTTTTCGGAATTATATTCAAAGATGAAAATAAATAATCAATGCTATCTTTTAAGTCATCAAGTTCAATGGTGAAATTATTGTTTCCGAATGCCTCTAAATCTGTAAAATCCGTTAATCGATCAGGTGAAGTACCATTATGGCTCAAATTTAACTTCATGAAGATAAATCCATTTTTGGCAAACTCATTTGCCATCAAATTGAAAACTCCCCAATCTTTAAACCCTTTAAATCCATGAACAAAAAGGATCAACGGTTTCTTATTGTTAGTAGAAATGTATTTTATATCTGCCGTAATGGGCTTATTATGAACCGTACTTGTAATAATTATATTTTCTTGAATCATTTTGTTTAATTGAATTGCTTAGATATTCATTTGGTAGTAATATTGCACACGCATGGGGAGTAAAATTAAAGAAATACAATCACCAATAGCCACCGAAATGGCAGAATTTGAAATAAAATTCCGTCAATTCATGAAAAGTAAAGTTTATTTACTTGATAAAATCATGGGCTATATTGTAAAAAGAAAAGGCAAACAAATGCGCCCTATGTTTGTATTTCTTTCAGCTGGTTTGCATGGTCAAATCAACGAAGCTACCTACAGAGGTGCGGCCTTAATTGAGTTGTTACATACAGCTACTTTAGTTCATGATGATGTAGTAGATGATGCAAACTACAGAAGAGGATTTTTTTCCATTAATGCATTATGGAAAAATAAAATAGCCATTCTAGTAGGGGATTATTTGCTTTCCAGAGGCTTGCTTCTTTCAATAGATAATGAAGATTTCGATTTGTTGAAGATTGTTTCTGAGGCTGTTCGTGAAATGAGTGAAGGTGAATTACTACAAATTGAAAAGGCCAGAAAACTTAATATTACAGAAGATATTTATTATGATATCATCAAGCAAAAAACAGCTTCATTGATAGCTTCTTGTTGTGCTGTGGGAAGTCGTTCTGTTAATAAAGATGATGAGATTAGTGAAAAAATGAAGGTTTTTGGTGAAAAAGTAGGGATGGCATTTCAAATCAAAGATGACTTATTTGATTATGGAACCAATGATATAGGGAAGCCTTTAGGAATTGATATAAAGGAAAAGAAAATGACTTTGCCTTTAATCCATGCATTGAACAATGCTGATAAATCCGAACAAAGACAAATAATTAAATTAATTAAAAATAAGAGTGATAAAAATTCAACCGTAAAAACTGTGGTTGATTTTGTTAAAAATAATAATGGTATTGCCTATGCGGAGGAAGTAATGCAAAATTACTACAATGAGGCAATGACTATTATAAAAGATTTTCCTGAATCTGAATATCGTCAGTCATTAATGGATTTGGTGAAATACACCATTGAGCGGAAGAAGTAATCTAATCTAGTTTGTATCGCTGAAAATGTGAGTTTGCAATAGGTTTTTCTGCAAATAATGCTTTCGTAGCTGGCCATACTTTACCAAATGTTTCGGAATTTCTGTATTGATTTAAAAAATCTTCATTTTCCCATAAACTATAGGTACTAAATATATTAGGCTGGTCTTTGTCTTGCCAAAGTTCTAAATGTTTACACCCTGGTTGATTACGAATAGCTCGTTTATTTTTTTCAAATATATTGATGAATTCAACAATTTTATCTTCATGAAAAGCCATTCGTACTATTCTAATTAACATAATTTATGCAAATTAAAGACCGGCAAACTGCCGGTCTTTTAGTTCTACTTATTTTCTTTTTATTACTTTTTCTACCGCTGTTACAATATGTTCTGCATCAAGACCATATTTCTTCATAAGCTCATCTGGTTTACCGCTTTCTCCGAACTTATCATTAACTGCAACATATTCTTGAGGTGAAGGGTTGTTTTGCGCTAAAACTTGCGCTACAGCATCTCCTAAGCCCCCATTACGTTGATGCTCTTCAGCAGTGACCACACATCCTGTTTTAGCTACTGATTTTAAGATGGCTTCTTCATCTATTGGCTTTATCGTATGGATATTGATTAATTCCACACTAATTCCTTTTTCTCTTAATATAGCTTCTGCTTCTACAGCTTCCCATACCAAATGACCAGTAGCAAAAATGGTAACGTCAGAGCCTTCTATCATATTGATTGCCTTACCAATTTCAAACTTTTGATCTTCAGTTGTAAATACAGGAACTTTTGGTCTTCCAAATCTTAAGTAAACGGGCCCTTCGTGATCAGCAATAGCAAGCGTAGCTGCTTTGGTTTGATTATAATCACAAGGATTAATTACAGTCATGTTAGGCAACATTCTCATCATGCCAATATCTTCTAATATTTGATGAGTAGCGCCATCCTCACCTAAGGTAACCCCAGCATGAGAAGCACATATCTTCACGTTTTTCTCAGAATAAGCAATCGATTGACGTATTTGGTCATAAACTCTTCCAGTAGAAAAATTAGCGAAAGTACCAGTAAAAGGTATTTTCCCACCAATAGTCATCCCTGCAGCTAACCCCATCATA
>QNXU01000207.1 GCA_003973485.1 Bacteroidota bacterium
TTGGTTTGTTTCTCCAAAAGTGTATCAAATAAAACAATCTTTTTACGCTTCCCGAAGCCAGAAAAAAAGGCATTGGCTTTAGAAGAACGCTTAGAGCCATCCATAATATAAATATTCTCTATAGGAAAATTTACTGATTTCCCGTAGGCCATTATTTTCTCTCTTAAAGCCCCTTCTTCAAGTGGTGTCAATTTATTAAAAAGGGGTAATATCCAGCTTGTATAGAAAAAGTTAGCCCCAATCATAAATAATACGATTACCAACCAAAAAATCCACCAGAAAGACTGATCCAGCCACATGATTAGTAGTATTAATACACTCAATAATATTCCTCCGACTATTGCAGTTAATAAATAGCCTTTCAATTTATCTTTCCAAAACAATACTGGGGTTAATTTATTGAAGCCAAACTTTTCTTCAATAGAAAAAGTAGAATACCATTGCCAAGGAATATTCCATATATCATTTATAATATAAACAATCCCAAAGAATGCGAGGGTTTGAGTAATTACTGAATCAAACCGAACTCGAATCCAAGAATCCAGCTCTCCTAAAACACCAAAGTACAATACCAAAAACATAATGAGAACACTAGAAAAGCCACTCAAAAGCCCAAATCTAGTATTGGTTTTTTGATATCTTACTGCTTGATGATATTTCTCTTCATCATAAATCCCTTTTAAATCGTCAGGCAACTTTGCACTTGATTTCTTAAGATTTAGGATGTCAATTATGGTATTGATGACATAATCAGCCACTACAATCACGATAATGATCGTAAAAAATTGATCTGCTGTAAAAATCATTTCTGAATTTAAAATTTAGGACAAGGTATTCTTAATTTGTCTGCAGGTGGTCTGCGTGGATCGGTAAGTGAAAGCACGTAAGAAATTGAAATTTCATGTGCACCACCACTTCGAATTCCTAAGTCGGACAAGGTATAATCAAAACTATAACCTACAGAAATTTTTTCGTATGAATAACCCAAAAGTAAAACCAAGGATTCTGATGCAGAAAATCCATTTGGTGTTTGAAAAGGAATCCCTCTATACCACAATCCTACAACCATTGGCTCCAAAGTACTATAAATACCTAAGTCAAGTTGTTGGAATCCTCCTTGCATTTTATATTGAGCAGTAGGCGTTATACTTCTTTCATCTCCAATTCTATTATAGCCTTTTTTGTAACCAGTTTTTAAAGGTATTTTATATCCAGCATGAAATGAATGTTTCATTGGCAATATGCTTTCATCGCCTAGAATTGATTGGTTTGGCTGATTCAAATGAAACACCGAATATCCAAGCCAGAAGTTTTCTGAATAAAAAACACCTCCAAAGGACAAATCAAAAAATGTTTTACTTTCACCAGTAGGAACCTCGCCTGTTGGGTTTTGAAAAGATTGCGTTTCTGGATCCCACTGATCGCCAAAGGTTAATCTGTTAAAGTTTAAATTTCTATTATAAACCGCAGCTTGCACGCCAGGTCTAAAGGTTAATTTATCACTCAATCGCAATTGATAGGCATATTGAGCTCCCACTGAGGTAGACCTTAATCCTACAATCCCCTCTTGATCTCTGGAAATAATTAAGCCAACACCACTTGAAATCATATCAAAATAATGATCGAAATAGGCTGAATAAGTAGTAAAATTAGCATTAATACTTGGCCATTGATTTCTATAGTTAATCCCTGCCCTACTCATCTGAGTGTTTCCTGCAAATGCCGGATTCAAATATAATGGAGCAGCATAGAACTGAGAAAACTGAGGATCTTGTGCTTTAACTTCATTGAATGAAGCTAAAAACAAAATCATCATTGAAAATACGAGAAATTTTTGACTATTAATTAGTTTACCCACAACACAAATTATATTCAAATTTACCGAAAGATATGAAATAAGTCAGAAAGAGGGATATTCACAATAAATATTTTAAATAATTCTTTTAAAAAATTGAAAAACAGCAAATTATTCCCGTCTTTAATCTATTTATTTTTAAATTTCGGTTTAATTATGTAAACGTAACTGATTGATAAATCATATATTTTCTAATAAAGAAAATTAATCTACATCAAATTACGTTAAGAGTAAACTATTGACAACACGCAATTGTATGAGCAATAAATTATTTAGAGGTCTTTTCCTGATTTTAGCCATTTTAGCTAGTAATACACAAGCACAAGATTTTACAGAATCTTTTTGGTATTTTGGAAATAATAATGCTGCTATTCAATTTGGAAGAAATGCAGATAGAAATGCTAATTTAATACAAAATCAAGCCACTCCATTTGGAAATGGAGGTGCTGCCGTAGCTGCAAATGGAGTTGATGGGCAACTTCTTTTTTATACGGACGGTGAAAATGTATATGGCAAAAATCACCAATTATTGCCTGGTGGAAGTGCAATAGGCGGAAACAATTCATTGCGTCATCCTGCTGCAATAGTGCCTTCTTCAAATCCTAATGACAACATCTATTATATTTACATTATTGATGGAGCCAATGAGCTCAGGTTTTTAAGTGTAGATATGTCAATAGGTGAATTCGGTGAAGTTACTTCATCTGCACAAGGCACAGGGTTTTCGAATTTATCAGATTACATTAATTCATTCAAATTGGGAGAAAGTTACTTTCTGATTTTTCAAGAAAACAACTCATTGGAATTAGTGCAAATTCAAAACAATGGCACATTAGCTAACTCTGCTTCTCATGAATTCTCGATTGAATATGCGCTCAATAATCTATCTGTCAGGAATTCAATGAGTGATACACTCACGCTTGCCTTAACTTCAGCTAACATAAATGGCAATCCGAAGAATCTGATTTTATTAGATTTAAATTTAACTAATCCTACTGCCCCATTATTTCAAAATGAAAATATTTTAAATAACACAGGTTTCGTAGATCAACTTATTACTGATGTGGAATGGTCAGTTGGTGGAAGAAATTTATATTACAGTAGAACCAACACTGCTACTTCTGAAGGCCGATTAATTCAGCTAAATTTGGACAGTGCAAGCTCAGAGAATATCTTGGACAGAACTGTCACAGAAATTAAGGCTTTACAAAATGGCCCTGACGGAAATTTGTATTTCCTATACAATAATGGGGCAGATGACTTTTTAAGCAATATTTCTCAAACAGATTCTATTCCTGACTCCTTAAATATACAATGGGATTTGTTCAATATGCAATCATTTGGAACTGCTGCTAATTTCCCAACAATTGCTCCCCCAGCCTTAATTGATGGCGAAATATCTTTTGATTGGTATACTACTACCCTTAATCAATCTATATGTCAAAACAACCCAGTTTCATTTTTTGCAGACTATGGCGAATTTTCGGATATCACTTCTTTAGATTGGGATTTCGGAAATGGTCAAACTTCAGATGCAATAAGTCCTAACATCATTTATGAAGAAGCAGGAAGCTATAATGTTATATTAACTGTGAATGCAGGTGGAAATTTCTTTGTTGATTCTGCATTAGTAACAGTGGAGCAATTTGATTCGGAAGTGCAACTACAGGACACAACAGTCTGTCAACTTCCATTAGAAAATTATGGCCCTACCCTTGGGGATGGTTCAGAACCTGATCAGGTGGTTTGGATTAATCCTGATCCTGAAAAATTCACTGATAATGGTGATGGAACTGCCACATTTTTAGAATCAGGAGTATATTCAGCTGCTGTTACAGTAGGAAATTGTACGGTAACGGCTAGTTTTGAATTAACGCTTTTTGAAGAAGAAAAACAAAAAGCAAATTTCTGGTATTTTGGCGAAGGGGCTGGAATTGATTTTAATAATGATGCTGGTCCAGTTGCAGTAACAGATGGAAACATTTTAGCGGAAGAGGGTTGCACAACTGTTTCAGATGACAATGGTGATTTATTGTTTTATACAAATGGAGATATAATTTGGGATTCAGAACATAATGTGATGGCGAATGGAACTGATTTAGGCGGTGATCCAGCGGCTTCTCAAGGCGTAATTGCCGTAGCTCATGGAAGTGACCCATCCTTATATTATCTTTTCCTAAATCAAGATGTAAGTTCAGATACTAGCAATTTCTCTTATGCTTTGGTTGACTTAAAATTGAATGAAGGCTTAGGCGATGTAGTCCTCAAAAATAGAAAAATATATAGCCGTAGTACTGAAAAAGTAGCTGCTCAAGGAAATGAAAACACCAATGTTTTAACGCATGAACTGGGAAGTAACAGCTACAGATTATACCCTGTAAATGTTGAAGGAATTAATGCTGCTGAGTACATTTCACAAGGAAGTGATTACTTTTCAAATTCATCTGCTACTGGCTATTTAAAATATGCAGCCGGTGGAGATAAAGTTGCCCAAGCTTATAATTCAGGAGGAGCTTTCATTGATTTTCTTAGAAGAGATAGCCTAAACAATTGGGAAGAAGCCTTAATAGACGTGAATTTTGGAGGAGAGGTTTATGGAATTGAATTTTCCCCAAGTGCAGATTTACTTTATGCCACCATTAATAATGGAGGCAACTCTGTTCTGCTGCAAATCCCAGTTAATGATGATTATTCTATAGAAGAAATTGAAAATCCTGATAGTGTTACAGTAGCAGATTTAAATTTTGAAGCTGGTGCTATCCAGACTGGCCCAAATGGACAGCTGTACATTGCAGCAAATAATAGCCAAAATATTTATACCATAGGA
>QNXU01000156.1 GCA_003973485.1 Bacteroidota bacterium
TTTTGGCAAAGATGAAAAAGATATATTCCCCAACACCCATTGACCAAAAGACCTGTTTCAAATTTTGAACGGAAACCAACCCTACCTGGTTACCGTCCAATTGTTAACCTTATCAATCTTGTCTCGAAGATTTTATAACTTCAAATTGCTCATCCGTAATGGCGGGGCCATCAAAAAAAGAAACGCCTTTGGCTCCATTTCTCTTGGCCTCCCCAATGGCATTCGTCAGGTCTTCCGGACTCATTCCTGGCACATAGATTCCTGTATGAAGTTCCGTATCCTTTCCTTTTAGGTCTTCTACCCCTTGCTTGGTGGCAAAACCGACCCAATCGGTACCTTCATTATAAAAAACATTGTAGATCATCGGCAAAACAACATCAATATCCCATTTGTCCCATCGTTGCCTTACCATGTGGTCGGCCATTTCAGGATAAGGGAACACCGCCGCTGTCAATATCTTATCATTTTCATGTGCAATCTTGTACGCTTCGTTGACGACGTTCCTTATTTTATTGAGTCTAAACTGTTTCCATTCAACGTCAATGGCAGGATTATCCATTTCCCTTGGGTTTTTATGGAACTGCTTTTGGAATTCCTCTATGCACACATCACAATAGCAAAAATCATACTCGGGCAGTTCCTCATTCTGCACCAGATCATACTTTGGCAAGAGTCCTACGGGCAGGTAAACATCGGGGAACCGAATATAATCCAAATGCACACTGGCCACGTCTTCCACTTTTGCAAGGCCTTCCACCAACCCCAAAACATGGTTGCGGGATGCTTCTCGGGTTGGACATAGAAATTCATAATAGCCCACATAAGGCCTATGGTCATAAGCCGATTTTCCATCCCTGCTCACCACATACCATTCCGGATGCTGTCTTACTATGGAATCCCCTGGACGGTTCATGGCCATGATCCATGCATGTACTTCCAAACCTTCTTGTTTGGCCAAAGGGGCCAATCGGCCCAATAGCACTGGATCTGCATTGGTGTTGATCAGGACGGCATCCAAACCGTTCTTTTTGTATTTTTTGAATTCGGACACATACGAAGCATCATCCCGATTGGAATCTGCCGTAATCCAAGTCCAATACTTGAAAGGTTGTTCTTTCTGGGCCTGGCCTTCTTTCTGTTGGGATCTTCCGTGTATATTATCCAGACACGAAAACATGACCGCGGCCAATAATGATGCAAAAATCAAATGTAGTTTCATCTTTCTCAGTTTATGTTGTGTTGGTATTTTCCGTCTTCTCGAATGGTGTATACATGTCCCGTGAAAGGACTCTTGGCAAAAATGGTCCAACCCATTCCATGCAACTCCAGTTCAAGGTCTATTTTGGTCCCATCTGGTAATAAAGGTTCCTCTCCGAGGTCTTTCAAGGTTCCGGAAAATCTTCCATTTTCCGCAAAAAATTTCTTTTGCTCCCTGTAGAACCTGTAGAGCATCCATCTGATTTCTTCATCTTTGGGAATTTTAAATTCATCATGGTTTCCTGAGACCTTGGGTGAGAAGTAGGCATAGCCCCAATGTTCCGGTTCATGCATGTTAATGACCCCTTGGGGCGACCATACCCAATTGTACTCGGGAAGATACTTTCCCTGGGAATCCTTTTTTCTGGCATACTTCCCATTTTCCAGTTGAAAGTCCCAGTTTACCCTGGAGAAATTGATTCTCCAGTACTCCCCCACAGGAATTTCATTGCTCCCACTGGTTTCCTTTAACACTTCCCAAGGCATGGCTATTTCAACGCTCCACCCTTTGTCCACATCTGATGGGTCGTTCAGGGTGCCTTTTATATGAACTGCAGTTTTTAGGCCTAGAATGTCCCAACTATCCACAATAGGACCCTGTTCCCTGTACGGTTTTACCAACAATAGGTCCCAAACGGTGTTCAAGGCGTTCATTTCAAACTCGTAGTAGTTATGGGTGTCCCCATCGGGGTCAATGAAAATCTCAAAATCGTTGTTATAGAAAATCACCGAGTCCCTTTGATCTATGGTGGCCCATACATGCGGCTCCTCCAATTCCGCGAAAAAGTATAGGTATTCCTCATCCCAAAGCATACGGACATTGGTTCGATAGGTCGGGATACGTACCCCTTCAATATCCATAAAGTCATCGGATATCATGGCATTACCCCAAGATGCCTTTTCTGCAACACCATCCACCATGATGGGCTCTTGGGTCTTGTAAACCACTATGGACCTGGGCACACTTGTTTTTTGGCCCATACTGATAAAATGCGTCATGACCACAGATACAAATACCACACTCCTTACTATAAATCGCATTTTGATCAAATCAATTTTCATGGCTCTTCAAACAATCACCTTCACTGACTGTTGCAGGGAAAGTGGCGTTGTATCAATTAAAAAAGCTTTTTTTGGTTCGGTAAAAATCCGGCAGACCAAAGTATGAAGCTGATGTTCTGCAAAAATTCCTAATTTCATCCGTATTTACTATCCTTTATTAGACCAATGACCATTATTAAAAGCCCAATGTTAAAAAAGAATAAGAATTCCCATTAATGCACACACAAAATCAAGTTAAGGACCACTTCTTGGTCAATGCTGTAACCGAGTATAAGATAAGACCGATCCACCATGTCATATTCTGGTCAATTTATTTCACTTTTAATTTTCTGAGATGGGGCAGTTACTTCAATGACTATTTATACTCTTTTAAGTCAAATCTTTTAGGGTTTCCCATCCACATAACGCTTTCCTATTTCACCATTTATTTTTTGATTCCCAAATTCCTGTTCAAAAGAAAGTATACCTCGTTTATCGTTATCCTGTTCCTCAGTATTTTGGTGATGGTCACCATCAAATACCTGCTCACCCATTTTTTGATCAGTTACAATGTATGGCCAGAGGGTCCGGAGACCTATAGTATGACCTTGAACTTTACGGTGGTGATGATGCTTGGCGAGCTCTACGTGATCACATTTGTGGCTTCCTTTAAATTGACCATGGACTATTTACGGGAAACGAGAAAAGCATCCCGATTGGAAAAAGAACAATTGGAAACGGAACTGCGATTTCTTCGGGCGCAGATTTCACCCCATTTTTTCTTCAATACACTCAACAACATTTATTCCTTGAGTCTTGAAAAATCAGACAAGACACCGGATACCATCATAAAGCTTTCTGACTTGATGCGATATGTGCTCTATGAGACCAAGGACAATAACCAGAGCCTGAGAAAGGAAATTGTTTTCATCAACAATTATTTGGACTTGGAGAAAATGCGGTATAACGAGAATCTACAGTTGGATTTTAAGGTGACCGGTGATCCCAAAGGGAAAAAAATTGCTCCACTGCTCTTAGTACAGTTCATAGAAAATGCCTTTAAACACGGGGCGGGCAAAAATATTGGAAAAGTTAAGATTGGTATAGAGATATGTATTGAGGAAAAGTTTCTATACTTTCGGGTACGTAACACCAAACCAAAACATCCGGGGCCACTCCCTAAAAAATATCCTGGGGGGATCGGACTCACCAACGTTGAAAAAAGATTGAAATTGAGGTATGGCGAAGATGAATACAAATTAAATATCTATGAAGAGTTGGATGAATATGTTGTTAATTTAACGCTTAAACTTAGATGATTTTAAAATGCGTCATCATAGATGATGAACCCTTAGCGGTCAAAGTCATTGAAAACCATATTTCACAGATAAAGGAACTCCAAACAGTGGCCATTTTCAACAACGCCATAGACAGTCTGGAATATTTAAGGAACAACAAACCTGACCTCCTTTTTTTGGATGTGAACATGCCCATTATTGATGGTTTCAGCTTTTTGGAAAGTTTGGATGACAAACCCTTGGTGATCATCACATCGGCCCATGCGGAACACGCTGCCAAAGGTTTTGATCAAGAGGTATTGGATTATTTGGTAAAGCCCATATCCCTGCCAAGGTTCATTAAGGCCGTAAATAAGGCCATGTCCAAAGCCAAGGACCATTCCAAAATGGACCCATCACACGACCATATCTTTGTAAAAGTGGACAAAAAAAAGATGAAAAAAGTGTATTTGGACGATATCATCCTTATTGAAAGTTTAAAGGATTATATAAAGATCGTAACCACCAAGGATAACCATATTGTCCACAAGACCCTGAGTGCCTTTACCGATGAACTTTCCAACGATAAATTTATCAGGATCCATCGCTCCTATACGGTATCAATCGATAAAATCGATGTTTTGGAAGGCAATAGTGTGGAAATTAGGGGAAAGCGTTATGTGATAGGACGCAGTTATTTGGAAGATGTTAAATCACGCATACTCGATTAGACCCTATCCGTATATACTATGGGCATGTTCTTGAACAATAGTGTAAGTACTTCGTCCAAGTTTTGATTGCTGGCCTTTAAGGTCACCTTTTCTTGCAAGGGGATTTGGCTGTACTCGCACATGAACCGGTACTCGGAGCGGGATTCTATCTCCCCCAACGCTTTTTCAAGGGTAACCCCTTCCAGTTCAAGTGATAGCTTGCCCCCTTGGGAACCAGGCCCTGCTTGAACCTGGATGATCGAAGCGATTATTAGAAAAATGGTCAGTTTGGTCGGTAAACCATTCTTCAAGAATCTCTTTATAAAAAGAAATCTGGATGGTTTTTTTTCATAATTTTGAGTGATTTAAATTAGTTTGAATC
>QNXU01000090.1 GCA_003973485.1 Bacteroidota bacterium
ACACAATTATAACAATCATTTTAAATTTTATCGCCATATAAAAATAAACTATATTCCTGAGTTCGATTAATAAAAGTACAGTCCCCGTAAAAACGGGGCAGGCTATACCGGAAAATTAAGACTTTTTTAATTTAAGTATTAATTTGTCCGATATCCACTTCAAAATGCTACATTAAAATTTCGGACAGTTTTCTTTCTTTGAAAATATAATCCCGATTTCGGAACCGAAATGATGCTTTAAAGATGCTTTGGCGGACTTTAAAATAAAATTCAGGTTTATAAGGGTTAAGGTAAAATTTCAGCTATTTAATCATCATTATGCTCTGACTGAAAATTTCTTTCTTAAAAAATCTTCTACTCTCCTATTATTTTCTTTATATTCAATCTTTGTTTAGTTAATCTTAATTTAAAATTATGTTCAAATCAAAACCTTTAAAGCCCTTGGCTTACAGCCTTATTTTATTAATTCCATTTTTTTGGTACTCATGCTCACAGAAAAAAGAGGAATATAAAGCAGAAAATCTGACTACCCCAAAACCAGAAATCAAACTTAAACCTTTTGCAGAAAACAATGGCGTTTATCCTCCTGATTCAATTTATTCAGGCCCATTTTTTAAAGCTAATTATGATTATCCGGAAAGTGTAGCTCAAAAAATATATCCATGGGAAACTATTACAGATGGTAACCCTATTTCGAAGGAAAATGCTAGCGAATACATCATGTCTATCAGGGAATATATTTATGATGCAATGTCGGTTATGATTAATGAGCCTAAAAAATGGCCCTCTAGTATCTACAGAAAAGAATGGTATAATATGGCTTGGAGTGCTCAAGCTTATAAAAAAACCAAATGGGAAGGTTTGGAAACTGTTTATGGCACTATGACAGGCCAAGTTTTAAAAAATGACATTTTCAAAGACTACGGATTTGAAGGCCCTATGCAGAATCATGCTTTGGTTTATTATAATGATATAGCTTCCTTAACATTGAATGAACTTTGGAAAAAGAATGACACAAGTGGTTTCTACCCTGAATACACTACAGAAGCTGCACAATTTAAACAAAATGCTATCATCATTAAAGCAGCAGGCACTACTGCAACTGGTGAAGATTGGGACATTATGGAAGGAGCTGGAACATTCCCCATTTACAGAGAAATGGCTTATGGTCCTGAAAAAGACAATGGCCCAATTTTACAAGAATTAGCTTGGATCCAATTTGACATCATCATAAAAGACACGGTTGCAGCTCCTGAAACTGGCTGGGTGTTCTCCACTTTTATTTATGATAAAGAAAGTGATGGAAAAACTACATTTGATCGATTAGAATTATTAGGCGTTTCTTGGGGTAATGACCCTGGACAGTTAGACACTACTAAAGCCATTTCCCAAACATATTTAAACCCTGACGCTCCTGATTATTATAAAGCAAATATTGGCTATGGTGAAAGATTATCAGGCCCTATTGATGTTGCAATGGTTGGCGGTATAAAGTCTGATGGAACTCCAGACAGTGTTTTTATATTGGATGAGGCTGGAAAACCTCAAGGAGGAAAATCATATCTTCATTTTAGGGCTTCCGCTTGTATGAGTTGCCATGGAACGGCAACATTCCCTCCACAAAATGACTTTTATCCATCCCCGAAGCAAAATTTAGTTTATACTGACACACTATATAACCCATCAAGTAAAGGATGGAGTAATTATTACCAAAACAGAGCTGGAAATGAAATAATGCCTGCTTTAGATGGTAAACAGAAATCAATCATGGCCTTAGATTACGACTTATTTATGCAGTTTGCTCTTAATAATTCAAGATTAAGCGGAAATTATAATGATAAGCCTGAAAAACCTGAAGGATACAATGAGCTTGACCATAAAAAATACCCTGCTTTACTTATGCCTAGATCTAAATAACTCAAAAAAGGAGGCTTCTTATCGATGATATAAAGCCTCCCGTCTTAAAAACAACATTCGAGTTTTATTTTACTAGGGTATAGTTGATATTTACGAATAAATAGGGGATTAATTATTATGGGGAAAGTGTTTAAAATATCGATATGGAAGGAGAATTAATCTACAATTCAACATCAACAAGTATTTTAAAAACCAAATTTGAGAAATACGATTCAGATGTGTTGGTCAAACTGCTTAAGAAAGAACAAGAAACAGAGAAAAAAATTAATCAGTTTGAAAATGAGCTATATATCAGCAGTAAATTAGAAAATAGTGGGTTCAGAAAGGCGTTAGATAAAACTTATATTGATGGCCAACATGCACTTGTTTTGGAATATGTCCCTGGACTTCCACTTTCACAAGTATTCACTAAAGCTGTAGGTATTGCTGAATTTTTAAACATTGCAATTCAGTGTTCTACTTTGCTAAGCAGCTTGCACCAAAAGCACATTATCCATAAAGATATTAACAGCAACAACATTCTCTACGATGATACAAATAAGAAAATCTCGATCATAGATTTTAATATCTCATCTGAAATCAACCTAAAATCTAATCACCTTGAAAATCCTGATCGATTAGAAGGAACTTTACAATACATCTCCCCTGAGCAAACTGGTCGAGTAAATAGAATTATAGATTATCGTTCTGATTTATATTCTTTAGGTATTACTTTTTATGAACTTTTATGTGGAGGTTTACCCTTTAAAACTGACGATTCTCTTGAATTAATTCATTTCCATATTGCAAAAAAGCCTGTTGCGCCACACAAGCTTAATAAAAATATACCAGAGGTAATTTCTGAAATAATTTTAAAATTGCTCTCCAAAAATGCTGAAGATCGCTATCAATCTGCCGAAGGATTATTATATGATCTGAAAAAATGCCAAAATTCCTGGGAAAAAGAATCTAAAATAGCCGATTTCACTATTGGCATGAATGATTTTTCCAATCAATTTAGTATTCCCGAGAAATTATACGGAAGGTCAAATGAAAAGCAACAACTGATAGAGGCATTCACAAGAGCGAGCAACCACCAAAAAGAATTAGTATTGGTTTCTGGAGCCTCAGGAACTGGTAAATCAGCACTAATCAGCGAAGTAAACAAACCCATAACAGAGAAAAAAGGTGAATTTCTGAGTGGTAAATTTGATCAATTCCAACGAAATAACCCATATTTTGCCATAAGCCAGGCTTTTAAAAGCTTTACACAATCTATTCTAACCAAAGAAGAGAGCCAATTAAAATTATGGAAAGATAGAATTCAAAATGCGCTGGGTGAAAACGGGGAAGTTCTATTGGAAATTATTCCAGAAATGGAGCTTGTTATCGGTGCACAACCTGCATTGCCAAGCTTGGGTGCAGCTGAATCTCAAAATAGATTAAATTTTGTCTTCCAAAAATTTATAAAAGCTATTGCAAAACCTGAACACCCGTTCGTGCTTTTTATTGATGATATGCAATGGGCAGATACAGCTTCTTTAAACTTACTGCATGCTATTCTTTCCGATAAAGAAATAGAAAATTTATTAGTGATATTATCCTACAGAGATAATGAGGTTACAGAAGCACATCCTTTCCAATTAATGCTTGATAAGCTCAAAAAAGATGAGCTAGTAATCAATAAAATAGAACTGGAAAACCTCTCATTACCTTCCATCACTTCACTTTTGGAAGATGCTCTTTTAGATAAAGGGAAACATATTAATGCATTAGCTGAGCTCATAAAAAAGAAAACAGGTGGAAATGCTTTTTTTGTTACGCAATTCCTGAAAAATCTTTATGAGGAATCTTATATCATTGCTAAATCAGGTGAAAGAAAGTGGAGCTTTGATTTAGAGAAAGTGAGCAAAATGGGATTCAGCGATAATGTATTGGATTTAATGATGCAAAAAGCTGAAAAACTACCATCAGATTTACAAGAAATACTTAAAACCGCTTCAGTAATTGGCAATACATTCAGTTTGCAAGAATTGGCTGAACTTAAAGGTTTGAAAAATGAAGAGATTATACCGCTTATAAAAAATGCGCTCCAAGAGAACCTTATTTTACCATTAAGAGATAATACTGCCCTTTTATATTCCTCTGAAATAAAGGAAAAGATTGAATTCAAATTTGTGCATGATAGAATTCAACAAGCATTTTATGAATTGTTAGGTGTTGAAAAAGCACAAATTCTTCATTTATCCATTGGAAGAATGATTAAAGCGCAAGTAAACTATGCAGGGGAAAGCAACTTACTCTTTGATATGGTTAATCATTTTAACCAAGCATTGCCACTGATTACAAAAAGAGAGGAAAGCTGGCAAATGGCAATCGATAGTAAGCGACAGAAATGTTTAGGTTTCATCGTAGTCAAAAATCTCCAGAACCGTTCATACCGGTTGATCGGTTACCACAATTATGGTCAGAATGAAGTTGCAGTTGGCGTTAAACTCCTCGCATACTGCTGATAAGGAACAGCGATTGCAAGCAATATTCATATCCTGATTTATCGTTGTAGATTCAGTATTAATTGAGACAGGAAACGTGTGGGATAAAATCATTCCTCTAACGACAAATAAAATACTATTTGTTTCGATTAATTTAGCTGATGACTTACCAATCGCCTCTTCTGTTATTTGATAAATAGATTCATTTAAATATTTCTTTTTCATGTCCTTCGGACATATCCAAGGAATATTCCCACCCCAAAATTCAGAATT
>QNXU01000451.1 GCA_003973485.1 Bacteroidota bacterium
GCCATTGCCATTAGTAAAAAGAGATATAAGAAGAGAATAAAAAATATCAGGAGAGCAAGTAAAATTGTAGGCAGAGATTTCCTTTATGCCACAATAGGTTTAGTATTATCTGTTCTTTTAGCCATTGGGGTAAACAAAAAATTCCAAGATCAGATTGTGAATGAATTTATGAATTTGTTTTAAGAAGAATATCTAATACACCAAAAAGGATTAAAAGCCTGTATTCAATAGATGAATACAGGCTTTTTTTTGCTGATAAAAATCAAAGGTGCCATTCTTGAATCAAGAAAGTTTTCTAAGCGTTATTTTTCTTCTGACGTGATCTGTGATTAAGCCAAGGATGGTAAATATCCACTAACAGGCTTAAATTTAAGGAGAAATGCTTGTTGAGAAAGCTAAAGGGAGTTAATACTTTGTGTTCATTTCATAGTAGTCAGTAAATTATCTATCTTTGAAAGTTTGCAAAATGCAAACTTTTAGTTATAATTGTATAAACATTAACAAACAGAGCAATTATGGAAAGTATGGGGATCAATATCGTGCGCATTAAATTAAAGCAGAATAATGAAAATTATTACCAAAAGAACCTTAGCCAATGCCATAGAGGTACATCCAGAAATCAAAACGAGTATCAATCTATGGATTGCTAAAGTTAAAGAGGCTAATTGGGAACGGCCAAATGACGTAAACAATGACTTTTCAAAAGCCAGAACAATAAAAAATAATCGCATTGTGTTTAATATAAACAATAACGATTACCGATTAATTGTTCAAGTAAACTATCCAGCAAAAATAGTTTACATCAAATTTATTGGAACGCATTCTGCTTACGATAAAATAAATCCAGAAACTGTAAACAATTATTAAAAGAGAAAGAAATTGGTAGAACAATTACCATATCCTAAAGAAATAATCAAGCCTATCAGAAATGAAGCTGATTATGATGCTGCATTAAGCAAAATTGAGAAGCTTATGGATGCAGTACCTGGAACCCCTGAATATGATCTATTAGAAGTACTCAGTCTTTTGGTGGAAAAATACGAGGATGATCATTATGTTTTCGATTTACCTTCCCCCATTGAAGCTATTAAAGCAGTAATGGAAGAAGAGAATCTTTCACCCACCGATTTAGGAAAAATAGTTGGTGGTAAGTCTATGGCTTCCCTTATTTTGAATAAAAAGAGAAAATTAAGCCTTAATATGATCAGAAAATTAAGTCATGAACTGAAAATTCCTGAGAAAGTATTGGTGCAGGATTATGAGCTTGATTAATCGCTCCCTAAAACAATTAAGCAACATAGCATGCTTCAATTTAATAGACAAAATTAGCAAATGCTTTTCTTAGTTTTGAAAAGCTGGAGTGAGGCAAACCTCTAACTCCCCAACTCCTTAATAGCCAACCAAGCCATTAAGCCCATTCCTGTTTCCAAGGCAACCGGATCAATATCGAAAGTTGGAGTATGAACAGATGAATTAATCCCTTTGGCTTCATTTCTAACGCCTAATCGATAAAAACAAGCGTCAGTAGCTTGAGAGAAATAAGCAAAATCTTCAGCTGCCATCCACAAATCCAAATCCTCCACATTTTCTTCGCCTAAGTATTCTACAGCATTGGCTTTTGCTCTTTCCGTAAGTTCTGGTTCGTTAATCAAAAATGGATAGCCTTTTCTGATTTCAAATTCGCATTTTGCGCCCATGCTTTCTGCCATTCCTTCTGCCATCTTTCTCATTTTTTGGTGAGCCGAAGCTCTCCATTTTTCATCCATGGTACGGAATGTGCCTTCTAAATTAACCTCATTTGGAATTACATTGGTGGCGCCATTGGCTATAATCTTTCCAAAAGATAAAACAGATGGTATTTTAGGACTTGCATGTCGACTAACTATTTGCTGCAAGGCTACAAGGATATGCGCAGTAATAATCACTGGATCCACGTTTAATTCTGGCATAGCTCCATGACCACCTTTCCCGATTACTTTCATGTATAATTCATCAGTACTTGCCATGTACATCCCGCTACGGAAACCTACTTTACCAGCATCAATCAAAGGCATAACATGCTGACCGATGATATTATTCACATCAGGATTTTTGAGAACACCTTCTTTAATCATTTTGGAAGCCCCACCTGGTACTTTCTCCTCGCCTGGCTGGAAAATCACTTTAATGGTGCCTTCGAAATGTTCTTTTAATTGATTCAATATTTTGACCGCCCCAAGCATGGAGGAAGTATGGACATCATGGCCACAAGCATGCATCACACCTACATTTTGGCTTTTATAAGGAACATCATTTTGCTCCGTGATGGGAAGGGCGTCTATATCAGCTCTTAAAGCGGTTACTTTTTTATCTGGGTTTTTCCCTTTGATTAAAACGACTGTACCCGTTTCTGCAACTCCTGTTTGGTGTTCAATACCCCAGTCGGTTAAAGTTTTACTGATGAATTTAGCGGTTTCAAACTCTTCAAAAGAGAGTTCTGGATTGCGGTGTAAATGCTCTCGAATTCCTTTTATCTCTTCAAACTGTGACTTTGCCAGTGATTTTATCTCCGATTTTAAATCCATTTTATAATTTCTTTTCCAGATAATTTCAGCGCCAGAGGCGCCAGTAAACATCACCATCCAGACGATGGCGATAGCAAGCAAATTTCCTTCCGCTAGCGTCCCGCTAGTGGAAATCACTACCGCCTCTGGCGGATTTTTTTATTTTTTGGCAACTACGCTTAACTTTTCAGGTTTTATCAATGTTTGGTCCAAGCGGACGCTTGAACCATTTATGATTTATCCATGGTCGGTGGCTCACCGACCATCCACCAACCATCTAAACTAATTAATATAAATCCTTTGAGGGACAGAAATTGCATCAGGAAACTTAGGTTTCAGTTGTAATAATGTCCTTTGAACTTCCAGTCTTTCAGTAAACCTTCCCACTCTTACTTTATAAATTGGCTGTTTATATTCCACATCTGTTCTGATTTCAGGTAAAACCACTCTGGCTGTATCTCTTGCGGCATAAGCTTCAGAACTGCTACTTCCACTATAAACCTGAATAGAATAGCCATTTACATAACGAATCTCCTTATTGTTCTCTGCTAAAGTATCAAGCTTTTTATTCAACAACTCCGTTACATCAGCTTCGGGCTCGAAATTTTCGCTTGTTGTTCTAAAACTGCTGTTTTCTTCTACAATTTTGTAGCTAGTATCAACTTCAGGACGATATTGGCTTAAATCTTCACTATAAGATTTACTTGCAGTAGAAGTGGATTGTGTTGTAACACAACCCATAACAATAAAGCCAACTAATAAAAACGCTATGCCGCTGCCAAATTTATTCATCTAATAAAACACATTTATTGCTTTTAACATCCTCTTCCACCGTCTTGAACTTAACGTCTTTCTTCACACTTCCATCTTGATACTGAACAGAAACTCTGTCATTTCTACCTACAATCTTTTCAGATTTTACAGGCATCTGCTTTTCAACTGGCGGTCTATTTTTGTTTTGCCCCCCACTTAAAACAGAACCAGATTCCTCTTTACTTTCCTTGTAATTTTGCTGCTGTTTCCTTTGAGCAGCTGCCTGAACCTGTGAACTATCTTGAACTGGTAAATCAAGCTTCATCATAAATGAGCTAGTATCTTCATTCAATTTACCAATAAATCTTTTGAATAGCTCAAAACCTTCAAATTTATAAATTAACAAAGGATCTTTTTGCTCATAAACAGCATTCTGAACGGACTGCTTTAAATCATCCATCTCTCTTAAATGCTCTTTCCAGTTTTCATCTATAATGGCTAGAGTAGAGATTTTTTCCATTGAAAGAATCAATTCCTGACCCTCAGTTTCTATATTTTTCTGCAAGTCAGTTACAACTCCAATTTGTTTTTTACCATCCGTAAATGGCACCATGATTTCTTTCACGGTTGCTCCTTTGGTTTTTGAAATATCTTTTAAGATAGGAAGCGCCTTTTCTTTTATTCTATCATTTTTAGCTTTATAAGAATTATAAACATGATTATATAATTTCTCTTTCAGCTCATTTGGTTTCATTGCTTCATATTCTTCCTTACTGATTTCAAAGTCGATTCCAAAAGTAGCTAGAATGCTTAATCTAAAATCATCGAAGGCATCAGTAGCTTTAGAATTATTGACAATATCTTCACAAGTATCATAAAGCATATTCATGATATCCAACTGTAATCGCTCGCCATAGAGTGCATTCTTTCTTCTCTTGTAAATTACCTCACGCTGAGAATTCATCACATCATCATATTCCAATAATCGCTTACGAGTACCAAAGTTGTTTTCCTCCACTTTTTTCTGCGCTCTTTCAATCGATTTTGATATCATCGAATGCTGGATTACTTCTCCTTCTTCCAATCCCATTCTATCCATCAGTTTAGCTATTCTATCTGAACCAAACATACGCATCAAGTTATCTTCCAGAGAAACAAAGAACTGAGAAGAACCAGTATCACCCTGACGACCAGCACGACCTCTCAACTGTCTATCAACCCTTCTTGATTCGTGTCTTTCAGTACCGATAATCGCTAAACCTCCAGCTTCTTTAGATTCCTTAGCCAATTTAATATCCGTACCACGACCTGCCATGTTGGTGGCAATAGTAACAGTGCCTGGTTTACCAGCTTCTGCT
>QNXU01000317.1 GCA_003973485.1 Bacteroidota bacterium
AATCTCCTGTGACTCCAGTGATGTTGAACGGTACAGTTGGTGAAGCAGCAGCTTTAGCTTATGACCTAAGAGAGAATTTTGGAATATTCTGTTCTGTTGTTATCTATCCTGTGGTACCAAAAGACACTATTTTGTTAAGATTAATCCCTACAGCCTCTCATAGCTTGGAAGATGTTGACCGTACAATTAAAGCATTTGAAGCAATAAAAGATAAGCTAAAAGAGGGTCATTATAGGGAAAATGAGCTAGCAAAAGCATTTAAAGAGTAATTTTTTAGGAAAAATGTTGCCCTAATTGTTGTTTTTATATGTTTTTGCCTATATTGCTTTCAATTAAATAATTTATTTAGTCAACCGTAAACTAAAATAAGAATGAAAAGATTCGAACAAGTAAGAGACCTTATCATGGGTCTAGAAGGTGATTTTGAAAAATTCTACGAAAAAGAGAATCAGGCAGCTGGTACTCGCGTAAGAAAAGGAATGCAAGAGTTGAAAAACTTAGCGCAAGAAATCAGAATTGAAGTTCAAGATATCAAGAACAAATCTTAATTAGAATTTGAATGATTTCGAAAGAGGCTGGCAGTTTTGTCAGCCTTTTTTTTTGACTTATTTTTAATAATCATTCTAGAAAATGATTTCAAAAAGAATTTACAATGACCACTATTCAATCCAAACTACCTAAAGTTGGCACTACCATATTCACCGTCATGTCTCAAATGGCTGCTGAGTATAATGCCATCAATCTTTCACAAGGATTCCCTGATTTCCCCGTATCAGAAAAATTAATAGACCTTGTTTATCAAAATATGCAAATTGGGCATAATCAATATGCGCCTATGCCTGGACTTCCAAAACTCAGAGAAGCCATTGCCCACAAAATAAAAAATACGGGTGGAGTTAATATTAATATAGATACAGAAATTACGGTTACTGCAGGAGCAACTGAAGCTATCTTTTCTAGTGTTTTAGCCACCGTAAACCAGGGAGATGAAATCATTGTGTTGGAACCAGCTTATGACTGCTATATTCCTGCCATCGAATTGGCTGGTGGAAAAGTTGTTCCAGTAGGTTTAAGCTTACCTAATTTCACTCCAGATTGGCAAAAAGTAAAAGATAATATTACGGACAAAACCCGTATGATCATTATCAATTTCCCGCACAATCCTTCAGGTGCAATTTTAACTCAAGAAGATATCACTTCCTTAAAAGAAATTCTAGAAGAAAACCCGCAGTTGATTATTTTGAGTGATGAAGTTTATGAGCATATCATTTTTGATGGAAACACACATCTTAGTGTTTTAAAAGATGAGTTTCTAGCAAGCAGAAGCATTGCGGTTTCCTCTTTTGGAAAAACTTTTCATGCCACAGGCTGGAAAATTGGTTATATGGTAGCACCTGAAGCTATTATGAAAGAAATCAGGAAAGTGCATCAATACAATTGTTTTTCTGTTCACACGCCTAGTCAGTATGCCATGGCTGAATATCTACAAAATGAGCAAAACTATTTGGGCGTGAGTTCGATGTATGAAAAGAAGAGAGAATTTTTCCAGCAGGCCATGCAAGATTCTAAATTTAAAGTGATTCCATCTTACGGGACTTATTTCCAAGTATTGGATTTTAGTGAAGTTTCGGATATGGACGATATGGAATTTGCACAATATCTCATTAAAGAAAAAGGAGTGGCTTCCATTCCTGTTTCGGCTTTTTATTCTGACAAGCAGGATAACAAATTACTGAGATTTTGCTTTGCCAAAGGGGAAGAAACATTACAAAAAGCAGCAGACATATTATGCAAGATTTAAAAGTAACGCTTATTCAAACGCCTCTGCATTGGCAGAATAAACAGGCTAATATTTCCATGTTTGAGGAAAAAATATGGGAGATTGAGGAAGAAACCGATTTAATTGTATTGCCTGAAATGTTCAATACAGGCTTCAGTATGGAAGCTGAAAAAATGGCTGAACCTATGAATTTGCATACTTTTAAATGGATGAGGCAGATGGCGAGTCAAAAAAAAGCTGTGGTTACAGGATCTTATATTGTGACTGAAAATGGAAAGTACTTCAATCGCTTAATTTGGATGCAGCCTGATGGAAATTATTTCACCTACGATAAAAGGCATCTTTTCAGAATGGCAAATGAGGATGAACATTATTCGCCAGGGCAAAAAGATTTGCTAGTAGAATTAAAAGGATGGAAAATAAAGCCTTTAGTTTGTTATGACCTGAGATTTCCAGTTTGGTCTCGAAATAAATCCAACAATAAAAATGAATTGGAATATGATTTAATCCTTTTTGTAGCGAATTGGCCCGCAGTTCGAGTGAATGCATGGGATATTTTATTGCAAGCAAGAGCTATAGAAAATGTAAGCTATTGTTTGGGCGTCAATAGAATTGGAGATGATGGAAAAGGAATAGCACACAATGGTCATTCTGCCATTTATGGACCAAAAGGCAATGCATTGTATTTTGGTGATGATAGAGAGGAAATTAAAACGGTTAATTTATCAGGAGAGGAATTGATGAGATTTAGAGAGAAGTTTCCAGCTCAGTTGGATGCGGATGGGTTTGAGATTAATAATTAGTAATTTAATAAACCTAATAGCAGACTTCCAAAACCCCACGCCCTGGTTTAGGTGGTGAAAACACTCAAACTTTTTCATTGATCCCCTGATATATCTCAAAGAAACTTGAAGGTGAAAAACACCTTCAAGAGGGAGTTGTTGGATGAGAAGCGGTGAAGGGTTTAATTTTTCATATTTAGTAGTTAAGCAGATACAATAACTTAATACAAAACCACTTTCCGACTCACTCTCCTACCATTATCAAAAACAGCACTAACAATATAAATGCCTCCTTCTAGAGCTGAAACATCAATAGCTTGATTGGAAAAGGCTTGGTAAAATTGTCCTGTTAAGACTTTTTGACCATTAAGTGTAGTTATAGAAATTGAAATATTTTGATTTGTTCTAATGTAGAGTAATCTACTTTGATTAGGGTTAGGATAAACTTGAAAAACTAATTCTTCACCACTTTCAACTGGCAATTCTTCGTTATTTCTGAAAATTCTCAATCCTCCTGAAACAGTCCCTATAACCAAGGCTGGATAGTCATCATTGTAAAGCGGAGCAAAAACGAGATTATTTCTTTTGCCAAAATAAGAATCATCAAAATTTTGGTCTAATGAATTGTAAAACCTTAATGAATCAAATTCTCCTTCATTATTCTTTAAATCCGAAAAAACTCTGATGTTCCCGCTCAAATCAGAAGTGATTAAATCTTGATTATAATCATTATCAATATCCGCAACTTGAACCCTCAGAGCTGAACGGAAGAAATCATCACCTATTCCTAAATAGGCATTATTTTCAAGTCGAAACTGAGGGTTTCTACCTCCTCCTATATTTTCATATAAAATCAATCCCCCAGAGGATTTACCTACCAATAAATCTGGATGATTATCGCCAATCACATCAGCTAAATGGATGGAATAACCAAAACCGATAAACGCATCATCTACCGTAATTGTAGAATTCAAATCCAATCCTGATTCACCTTGAAAAATAATACGCAATTGATTGCTGTTCTCTAGTGTGCCTTGTAAAACCAAATCCTCTTTTCCATCTAAATCAACATCTTCCCATTGAATAAATATATTGGCTAATCCTGCCACTGATAATTTTAGATAATCATTTGTAATGAATTCAAAAGCTGGGTTTTGACTGTCACCAGTATTTTCATACAATGCTATAGCACTAAATAAAGTCTGATCTTGACTTAAATCTGTATAGGATAGGAATAAATCTAAATCTCCATCTCCATCATAATCATGAAATGCTGGACTTGCCTGGGCTCCCCAGTCAACCATATCTTCTTGAAGAAATTCTTTGGTGAGCAATTCATAATCATTTCCTGATTTTTGATATAACCAATTGGAAGAAGAGAAATCGATAGGACTCCCCAAATTAGCTTCAATATTTGGGCTTATGATTAATTCCTCTTTTTCATCATCCAATACGTCCATAATCATAGTATTGGGATAAATATTGAAACGTGCTGCATCTGTTTGATTTGGGAAGTCAGAAGTGAAACTATCAAAATCTGGCGCTTGATTGGCTGTTGCCACATTAGAAAAGTAATAAAGTTCGCTACATTCTTCATGGCTTGAAACCAACTCCAATTTTCCATCTTCTTTGAAATCAAAAATAGCTAAACTTTTACCCCCAGCATGGCGAGCATTATTCATCATCCTTCCAAAAACATCCTGACAATCTTCACCCTCAAAAGCAAAAACACCACAATCACAATCCTCTACTGTTCCCCAATAATTATCAACCAATTCAAAAGAACCTAAATCAGAATTTCCACCATTATCAGCACTTTTATTTTCATAAAAAAGAATGCGGCTTTGGATTCCCGAAAAGTTAAAATTCAAAATATCAATATCTCCATCACTGTCAATATCCCCAATGTAGGGGTAATCATTAAAATTTACTTGTAAGTTCACTTCATTTCCCGAAAGGCTTAAATAACTAATAAAATCAAGTGCTTTCTCCCACTGTGGATAATCTGTACCCACATTTCGATAAGCGGTAATCCCTAAATTTCCGGTGGTAAAAAGGTCTTTTTTTCCATCTCCATTATAATCTT
>QNXU01000159.1 GCA_003973485.1 Bacteroidota bacterium
TGAAGGAGGTGGTATTGTAATTGATTTCGCTAATAAAATAGGCTATCAATTAAATATTGAAGAGTTTGAACCAAACCAAGAAATTGAAGGATACTTAGTCGATCATACTGCAGATACTTTACTAAAATTTAAACCACAAAGTGAGCAAATTGGCTTCTTTAGTTTTGTTCCCCAAGCTGCTTCTACTTATAGGATTTGTTTTAATATTGGAGGAAAGTGGCTTTCTAAAGAATTAAGTCAGCATAGGGATAAAAGCAGTACAATTAAGTTAATTGACAGTGACAAAGAAAAATTACTGATTTATGGTTTAAGCAACAAAGAAATAATCAATCAGGAATATACTCTTGTTGTTAGTCAGAATGACACGCCCTATTTAAAAGGCAAACAGCAAATTAATGGCAATAGTATTGTATTCGCAATTCCCAAGAAGTCATTAAGAAATGGCGTGAATTTAATACAACTTTATGATCAAAATAATATCCTTAGCGCTTCAAGATTTTATCTTAATTTAGAAAAGCAATCTACTGTTTCAATTGCTTTAAAGGATTCAATATTTAAGAACCATTCCCCAATAAAAATACCCTTAGAAGTATTTATTTCTGATTCCTCGGAATATACTACAAGTATCTCCATAAGAAAAAAAGAATTGTTTTTACAAGCTGAATCTTATTCTAAAACAAGCTATCAAGAGTTTGGCAGGCTTGTAAACAATTCAGATATGATGATGCTGAGGGAACTTCTTGATCAAGAACAAGATCGAGTTCAATCCTACTTACTTGCAATGGATAATGATGAGCATTTTACCAAACCAACTGAAAAGAACGTTTTACCAATAGTTAATCCACCTGAACAGCTTATCGATTTTAAAGATATTAACGGCAAGCTTCAATGGCTAGATAAAGCCCCTTTAGCAGGCAATTGTTATATGATTTGTTCAGTAAGAAGTGCTATGGGCACCTCTTTATACAGTACCGAAATTGATGCAAATGGAAATTTCAACTTTATAATAGCACGTCCCGAGGAGGATGCTAAAATTATTGTAAAGCCAGTTTTTAAGGACAAGCAATTACCATTTAAGCTTTCTGTTGACCAAATAGACCCTATTTTAAAAGAGGACGATTTTAAATTGGAATTTAATGCAGAAACAGAACAAGTAAATCAACTGGTTCTAAAAACAAATGAAAATAACGTGATCAACAGAAATTATAATTTGTTGCGTAAACGGAAAAATAGCTCTCAGTCAGATTTAAGTGCTTTTTTTGACTCCTATGATGCTGTGATTGATTTGAAAGAATATATAGAATTAAACTCTTTTGCAGAGGTATGCAAGGAATTAATTCCAGGAATAAAAATATCAGACAGACATGGGGAAACTAAAATAAACCTTAAGAAATTGGAAACCACTGGTTATCAAAGTCGGGCTATGGAAGAGCAACCTTTCATGATTATTGATGGGGTACCAATTTCCAATAGTCAAATTATTACCGAATTACCGGTATTGTCCATTAGTTATATTAGACTTGTTAATCGTGAGGTGTATATTAATGACCTTCTGTTTCATGGAGTGCTAGAAATTTCAACCAGAGAAGGTGATTACCTTGCTGATAATATGAGTTCAGATTCTCTTTATTTTGAAAATTATCAGGTACCAGTTTTTAATGAAAACACATTTAATTTTTCAAATCAGGTAACTGAAGACAAAAGAATTCCTAGTTTCAATCCACTGATGTATTGGAATCCTAATTTTATCCTGTCCAATAAAACCGAATATATTGAGTTGAATTCAGGAGATGATATTGGTGATTTTCTGATTGAAATTAAGGGGGTTAATAAGAAGGGAAAGATATTTTCATTTTTAGGTGAAATTCAAATTACGCAAAAATCTACTCAATAGAGTTTTATTTTTTATCCTTACTATCCAAAATAATAGTAACTGGCCCATCATTAACTAAGCTAACCTTCATATCAGCACCAAATTCTCCGCTTTGAATTTTAGTGGGAATTGCCATATCTAATGAGCTAAGCATTTTTTCATAAAGAGGAATAGCAGTATCTGGTTTTGCAGCTTTAATGTAAGAAGGTCTATTTCCTTTTTTAGTGCTGGCATGCAAAGTAAATTGACTTATTAGCAAGATTTCTCCTTCAATGTCCAGTAGACTTTTATTCATCACTCCATTTTCATCATTGAAAATCCGCATATTAATGATTTTGCGAGTAAGCCAGTCAATATCTTCCTCATTGTCTGCATCTTCTATACCTAGTAAAATCACTAAACCTTTCTTAATTTCGCCTCTTATTGTATTTTCAATAGTGACTGAAGCTTCCAATGTTCTTTGAATTACTGCTATCATTTTCCTATCTTTTCTATTTCATCCGAAGGAATTATTTTGAATTTCTCTGTTCCGTTTTTAGCAGTTTCTAGCATTGCATTTGCAATTGTTTTAGCATGAACGGCAGCATATTTTTTTAATGGACCAGAAAAAAGAAAATCTAATTTATCGGCAACCCAAAGAGCAGCTTTTTCTGCTGTTCGTTTTTCTGCTCTTTCTCCAGCTATAAATGAGGGTCTATAGATATAAGCTTTTTCTAATTTCATAGCTTGGATAGCATCTTCAGTTTCACCTTTTACTTTATTGTAAAAAATCATAGAGTTTGAATCTGCTCCCATGGCAGAGACCAGATGAAATGAATGGGCATTATTTTCCCTTGCAATGGCTGCCAAAGTGGTAGGATACTGAAAATCTACTTTTTTGAAGGCAGCTTTGCTACCAGCTTTTTTCATGGTGGTTCCAAGGCAGCAGAAATAATCATCTGCTTTTAGCTCTTTTGTGAAACTTTCCATTTTATCAAAATCTTCAATGATGATTTCTTTCAATTTTCCATCATCACCACCCAATGTTCTTCGGCTTAAAACTTTGACGGTTGTATAGTCATCATTTTCCAATAACAAATCTAAAAGATGACCTCCTACTAAACCTGTTGCTCCTGCTATTAATGCTGTTTTTGCCATTATTTTATTGTTTTTAATAATTGCTTAAATTCATTTGAAATCGTTTGATTTTTATCAACAGCATACCATTTATGAATGCTTTCAATAAACTTGGGTTGGTCCAAATCCGGTTTTTCTTTTGCTTCCATCACCATTTTTTGAACCGGTGCCGGTCTAGGACCCCAAATAGCTAAATCATTAAAATTTTCATCCGTCATAACAAGAATGGGTATAGACCGAGCTCCGTTCGTTAAATACTCATCCATTACTTCAGGATGTTCATCTCGCATAATAAATCTTAAATCAATTTTAGGATTTTCTGAAGCAAGTTTAGCAATAAATGGAATGTTTTGAGCCGCATCTCCGCACCATGCTTCAGTAATTACCATCCAATTCATTTTGGGTAATTCAGATATTGCCTTTGAAAGCTCGGAATCTAAATTTATTTTCTTATCCCATCTACTCATCCGCTGATCATTCATTTTCGTGTAAGCGATCATAGCTTCAGAATGATTGCTTCCTGTTGTTTTATTTTCAGTAAGCAAGGATTTTATTAGGCTTCTATAAGTGGAATAGTCTATGCCTTTTGAAAAGGCTTCAACTTTTTTTGATTGGGTAATATTTTCAGACATTAACTTTACTTTTCTTCTTGCTTACTCTCCCAAGCCATGAATTGTTGCAATTCTTGCCCTAAATGATTGTAAAGCCAAAGAATAAGTGAAGCGTCATCAAGAAATCCGGAAACAGGAAGAAAATCAGGGATGATATCTGTAGGAGTGATAAAATAAATCAGAACACCTACTGTGTAAAGCATACTTTTAAAGGAAATCTCTCTGTATTTACCTTTGGTATAGGCTTTTACCAATCTAATTAGAGTGAAGATTTTATTTTTTAATCGAGAGATTTTCTCCGATGCTTTAGCTCGACTTGTTAAAGTCTCCTTAGCTTCAGATATAAGCTTTTTGCTTAATCTTTTATCAGCCAAAATTCTAGAAGCCCTTTTAAAAGCATTTTTATAGGTTAATCTTTTACTCATCTTCTGATTCTCTTAACTTTTTATTTTTCTGTATTGGCATCCATATATACGCAAACAATGTATATATGGTAAAGGCTCCAATCAATATTAAATACAAGTCGTGCAATAGGTTTTTATAAATAAATAAACTCCAAGCTATGACTAAACTTATAACGCCTACCCATAACCTGATGTTGTTTGCTTTTATTTGACTGTTTTTATGTGGATTTATCATAATACTTTTTGATATTTAAACGTTGAGTAAAATTACAATATTTGAACCGATTTTGTTTTTTATGTATATAATATTTGCTTTTAATGGCCACAACTTGTTCCGTATTCATCGGGATGGCTTTAAAAAACATTTTTGGTTGGTATAAAATTCGAATCTAAATTTTTAAAGTTGATTTCACTCTGTTCATTATTTTGAAGTACTATCATTATGTTAAAAAGTGGATTTTGACTTAAATCTCTATCTAGTTCTAACTCATCTACCAATTTATCAAATGGATAACTTTGGTGTTCAAAAGAATTTAGTGTATTTTCTTTTATCTCCAATAGAGTATCTATAAATGTAGCATTTTGATTTAATTGATTTCTCAATACTAAAGTATTTAAATAAAAACCTATTTGGTT
>QNXU01000225.1 GCA_003973485.1 Bacteroidota bacterium
TGAGTTTTGAGGACGAGTAGAGCGCACCAATTGGCTTACTTTCACTAACAATTCCTTATCAATATGAATATCTCTGACCCAACTTCTGGCTTTCAGGATTTCATCTGCCGTTAAGGTTGGATTAAGCTGATTTTTTTGATTTCCCGTGGTGAGTTGAAGTATATCAACTTCCTCTTGCTCAGCAGGATATTGCACTACAGTATAAAATAAAAATCGATCCAGCTGTGCCTCTGGTAGTGGATAAGTTCCAGATTGTTCTAAAGGGTTTTGTGTAGCTAAAAGAAAGAAAGGCTCAGGTAATTTATAGGTTTTGCCAGCATAGGTAACTTCTCTCTCTTGCATGGCTTCCAATAATGCGGATTGCGTTTTAGGCGGAGTTCGATTGATTTCATCTGCTAACAAAATATTAGTAAAAACCGGTCCTTTGTTGAATTGGAAGAAACGCTTTCCTGTACTTCTGTCTTCTTCCAAAACCTCCATCCCAATAATATCAGCAGGCATTAAGTCAGGTGTAAACTGGACCCGGTGAAAATCCAATTGCAATACTTTGGCTAAAGAACGCACCAAAAGCGTTTTACCTAAACCCGGAACACCTTCTAACAATATGTGTCCATCCGCCAGTAAAGCCATAAAAACTTCGCTTACGACATTTTCCTGACCAATAATGGCTTTGGATAGCTCCTTTCGGGCTTCTTTAAACTTTTTTACTGTATTTTGTATATCTTCCATTTTGCTTTTATAGTATCTAGTAACTAGAATCAAGTAGCTAGTAATACAATCCTATTATTTCTTCTCTAATAGTAAGGTCACCCCTACGGGGTTGAAATTCAGTTATTTCGTTCTTGTTACCATAAGTTCGTCCCTACGGGACTTTGAAACTATGCGATTTCTCTTCCATTCATCCTACTAATTCTGGTCTCACCTGCAGTATTGACCTATCTACCCTACACCCATCATCCATCATCCATACTACCCACTTTTCACCTCTACTTTATTTCATTTTACCTAATCAGGAATCAAACTTTTAAAATTCTAATTCCGTGCTTCCATTCCCCGCCAGCTGGCGGGTTAAGGGGCTATCGCATACATCACTATATTCACCCCAAATTTAGTATTATCTTCTGCCAACCATCTTTTGTTTCTGAAATCATAATCCCATTCGCAACCGTAGTCTTTATTGCTATACAAAACTCTTATTTTTCCATCCTTTTCAATGGCTTTCAAATAATCATGTACAATATCATCTCCCCAACCATTCAATTCTTGTGATGTGGTGGGTGGCCCATCATCGAATTCAAAAAAACTAAAATAAATGGGATGATCATTCGGGATTTTCTTTAATCCATCTTCCCCGTATATTTCCGTCATCTGACTTTCAAATGATTTAGCAAAAAGTCCGTCTATATCATGATTACAGTCATCGACAAAGATGAACCCACCATTATCAATGTATTTTATAAAATTTTTCTTTTCGGCTTGTGTGAATTGTACCAATTTATGTCCACTGAGATAACAAAAGGGGCATTCAAATATCTCATCACTGCTTAATGGGACCACTTTTTCCTTTATGTCTACTGGGATATTGGTGTATTCAATAATTGAATTCAAAAGATTGCTTGGCATCCTTTGGTCAACATTCCAATCTCCTGATTCATATTGTAAACGTGTGAAGAAAAATTTATTCATTTCACGAGTTTACGGGAAAATGCTAATGAGAACAATGAAATTTTAGGGAATTATATAAATGGTCTAATTCTCGAATTATTGGAGAGTATTTAGATTTAATCTTGCAATAAAATTTTTCCACTTGTAATTATTCCAGTTTCATTCAAAATTTTATAAAAATATAACCCTTCACTTAGAAAATCAATGTCTATAAAATTACGAACATTGGGTATGGGTATAGATAAAACTTCCTGTCCTTGCGTATTGTAAAATGAAATAATTGCATCGGGGAATGCTGTTTTAGCAAATACTTTTAAATCTTCTTCTTCAATAAGTGGATTTGGATAAACGATAAAGTCAGAAGATTTAACATAATAAGCAGACTGAGTCTCACTTACTACACTTTCTCCATTTTTAAAAAATATAACTACCCGAGATAAATTAAATCCATTATCAGGATCTGTTTCTAAATATTCAGTATCAAAATTACTAACAGCAAATTCAGTTAAGATTTTCCATTTATTATCTGAAGCAATCCATTTTTCTATTCGCACTTTTTCTATTCCAGATACAGAAGATAATTTCAAATCGTGATATATTCCTTCTCCCTGAACCGATTCTACAAAATAGGATTCCAGAAAGCAATTTGATCCCTGAAGATTATAATCTATGATTCCACCTTTAATAAGTGCTTTACCCCTTTTAAAAGCTTGAACCTTTAAAAAAGAACTTGCTAAAACTGATTTATGAATTGTTATGCTTGTATCCTGAGTATTGACCAAAAATTCCAATTCACTTCCATTTAAATGAGATAAGCTGTAATAATCCACTTCTGGTACTGAGTCCCAATAGAAGGATAAGGAATCTGAGCAATTGAAGCCTACATTTAAGCGTATTGGCTTTGAAATGGAAAAAGTATCACTTAAATAGTTTTGATTATCGATCTCCATTTTTAGCTGAGCAAAATCATTTATAATTTCAGACTCCCACCTAAAATTTTCATCTGCTAATACGATATTCTCTTCAATTAAATCCCAAGTATCGTCTGATACTAGTTTATAATAAAGATTTCCAATTTTCTGGCTTGAGTAACTACTTTGCCATCTTATATGCGAAACAGTTTCTCCGTTATATGGAATATTATCGTTGAAAGTAGGGCTAGTCCAGTTAAAATCATTTTCAATTTCCCATGTGTAAGCAATTGAAAATGCCTGAGAGCTGTTCAAAGTATTTTCGGAGCTGACTATAAACTCAATAGAGTCAGTAGCTATTCTGTCAATTTGAATTTGCTCTATATTATTTAAATGATCCTTGCCTTTGGTAGCCGAACCATTTAAATCATTTGTATTAGCAGCTATAGATAAAACCCAAGGCAAATGTACTTCTCCAGAGCCATCTCGAATTTCGAAATTCAGATCATTTATTAAAGCAAATTCATCATTAGCATTGGCTGGTGGGTCAGTCCATACTAAGGTTACTTTAAAATTTACAACATTATCAGGAGCTTTAATTTTAACTATCTTTTCATTACTCCCAGTTAATTCATCTTGAATAAATTGCTCATTATTAAGTTGTTCAAGAGCTCCAAAAGCATTAAGACTTCCAAAGCCAGTTTTATGATCAGGACCTAAACTACCAACTTCATCAGCGCTATTAATTAATAAGGCTTTGGCTAATGAAGAAGGTAAATTCTCTTGATATATATTTCTATAAGCATGCTGTAATAAAACGGAGGCTCCACTTACTAAGGCAGCCGAATTAGAAGTTCCGGTCATACTATAAGCTACTAATTCAGGTTTAATTCGACCGTCAAAAGCTGGACCATTGCTATTAAATTCGATGGTATTCATACTGGTATCTACAGCGCCTATAGTCAATATATTTTTTGCCTGTTTAAAATTTCCAGTAATATTTGAAAATCCTGTTAAACCCTCATATTTCCCGTGATCAGAAGCAGCTAAACCTGAATTACCTACAGAAAAAACATGTATAATTTGAGGATTTTCATAAAGTTGTTGATCGTAAAGTGAAGCAGCAATTCCATAAAAGGATTCTATCTCAGTACCATAAGAATGATTTTGTGTTTGAATGCTTTTTGAATCAAAATAATTAATTGGATCAGGCAAAACATCTTCATTCGAACTAGAGGAATGAAATACTTCAGGCGCCACGCCAAGTCCTGTCAAAAAAGAATTACCATTTCCTGCTATAATGGTTGCCATTTCCAAAGCATGGGTATCCGAAAATTCGCTTTCTCGTTGAGAATTGATATATCGTCCAGCAATATCAATATCATTGATATTATAGAATGGTTCCTTAATACTTACCACTTCATTTAATCCATTTACTTCTGGATAATATGCATGAATTGTATTTATTCTATTTGGATTTAAATTAAGGTCTAACACTCTTGCTTCACTTTTTGGCTTTTTTGAAGCTTTTTCAATGTAAGTAATAAAACTTTTATTCAATAAATGCTTTAATTGAACATTCTGGAGGCTAACTTTTACAAAATCTTGATGGTAAAGTATTGTATTAATTCTATAATCGTTTTTATCCAATTTACCCCAATCCGTTTTATTTAGAATTTTCAACCAATAATCTCCTTTTAAATATTCGTTTTCATTATTTGTTATATTCAGAGATTTCTTCCATTCATTATTAACTTCATTTATATCAATATTCTTTAATTTCACATCAATAGGTTTAAAATCTATCGAATCAAAAAACACAATATAAGAATCATTTTGAAGTCTTTTTACTATTTTAAGATTAGCTGAATCCTCAATTAAATCTTTATCTGAAGGCTTAATTTTAAATAAATAGAAGCGATTATTTTTTAAATTATTTAAAGATTCTATTTTTTGACCGATTGCTGAATCTAAAGCCTCTTTATTTTCATCTTGGGCAACTGCTGAATTAACATTACCTAATAATAAATATAATAATAAATAGAAAACACTTCTTTGAA
>QNXU01000342.1 GCA_003973485.1 Bacteroidota bacterium
ACAGACCAAGAACTTTACCAAACTATTGCTATACCTTTCTGACAAGAACTATTTGCTCAGCAACAAGACCCAGATTATCCGTACTTTGGACCATGACATCCATGAAAAAAATGGAAAGGATGGTTTTAGTTATAGCTCCCTGATACGTATACCAAATGATGAGCATCATTTTTTTCCGGATAAGGATATCCGTAGGCGAATCCGTTCGATACTCAAAATCGATGATTGATTGCACTAGCTTTTTTTGTTCTGTTCTTTAGCCCTAACCCATTCACCTTATAAAACCAAGTGAATTGCACTAATGCAAAAGGTGCATGGCACTTAAATCAATTTATTCCCAATTTAGTTAACGAGCATAAGCTCCAATTTAAATACAATACAAATGGGAAATGTACTTTTTTATACGCATACGAAAGAGGATTTAAAAAGAGCCGTAAAAATGATCTTGGAAGAACTTCGTAAGACGGAGTATATACAGGAAGCTTCCCTTAACCCAGAGGATGACCGATTGACCCAACAGGAAGCCGCCAAGTTTTTGGGTATTTCTGTTACCTCTTTGATTACTTGGAAAAAGAAAAAAATCGTTCCATATTATCAGATCGGTCGTTCTATATTCTACTCAAAAAAAGAATTGCTGGATTTAGCAAGAAAAAATGCCCTTATTCGGAAATCTAGGCATTAATTTTCTTCTATTTCAACAAAACTTTTTAGATGGTTAGTCTTAATTCTCTACTTTATTTGGCTCCTAACATTAAAGAGAGGTCAAATATTTACTTGTAATAAAATACTCGATTTGCTAACCCAATAAGTAGATTTACACTAAGGCCATTAATCTAATTTTTATACCCTTAGGTACAATACCAAATGGTAAAAAATAGCTTTCATGGAAAAAATTTTGTAACAAATATCTGCTAAATTTGTTACAAAATAAGCTTATGGAAAGTATCGAGTCCAAAATAAAAAAAAGTATTTCCAGAAGGAAACGGGGAGAGCTATTGTTCCCTGACGATGTTCGGGGGCTGGGTTCATCCGAAGCGGTACGTTTGGCCCTCCATAGATTGGAAAAGGAAGGTTATGTACAAAGGGTGGCCCAGGGCATCTATGTCCGTCCCAAAATAAGTAAGTATGCGGGGGAGGTATTGCCAACGGCAGAGGAAATCGCAATGGCCATAGCCAAAAGGGACAAGATCAGGTTGGTGCCCTCCGGGGCATATGCCTTAAGTGCATTGGGGCTCAGTGCGCAAGTGCCCATGAAACTTGTCTTTCTTACAGATGGAGCTCCTCGGGAAATAAAACTAGGGAAACGAAGCATAAAACTAAAAAAGACCACTCCCAAGAATTTATCGGCCAAGGGAGGAATAAGCAGATTAGTGATACAGGCCCTTCGTGAGATAGGAAAGGACAAATTAACGGAAGAGGAAGAAGCAAAAATTATAACCCTTTTGAAAAAAGAAGACCAAAAGGACTTGTTTCACGATATAAAACTGGCACCGGTATGGATTCAGAAAATCATGGAAAGAAGTCTTGAACAATTTTTAAGTTAATCCTTAAACAATGAGTTTTCAATTGGTCCCTCTTGATAGAACGGCTTAAAAAAAGCAACACCATTTTGTGAATCCCAAAATTGGGCTTTCAACCATAAAATCTCATTTAAGGTAAACTGACTTTTGTGACACATCCATGCCTTTTTTGCAGTTTCAAAATGAATTTTTTCTATTGGAATCCTAAAATTCAAATATGAAACGTCAACCATTGCCATTTCCACATTGTCTTGAATTGTTATTTCTGTTGTATACAACTGATTCGGTTTCCCATCCCATTGTTTGCTTCCAAATACTTCGCTAACAATAGTATTAACAATTCGATGGTCTAAATGACCTGTGCCTCCAGAAGGCCCCCAGGTTAATACTACATCAGGTTTGATGTCCTCAATTAATTTTTGCACTTCTTTTTTGGCTCTATCGATTTCATTCATCATGGCTTCCATGCCTTCTTCAAATTTGAATTGATCATAAAAGCCCATCATAATCGGCGGATTGACCCCTAGCTCTGAAGCGGAACAATTCATTTCTTCAATCCTAATGTTCGCAAGATTATCTCCGGCAGAAATACCTGCATGTGAGGTCACTCCCAACCTACCATCCGTAACGATTGCAATATAAATGGATACCCCTTCAGAAGCATACTTTGCCAATAGAGGAGCAGCTGACATTTCATCGTCAGGATGAGCAAAAATTGCTAAAAGCGTTCTTTTGTCTGTAATTTCATTTTGACCTATGTATGATTTTCCATTAGCAGAAATAACAAAAAGTAAGAGTAGAAAAAATGAACATCTTTTAGGGAATCTCACCATGAATTTTTGTTTCATATCAAATTGCTTTCTATAACCTATATAGCAACCTTTTGAGGTTTTTATTCTATTTAATAACTTTTAGAAATGTTGTTGCTTTACTTCGTGTTTTTAATCTTATTTAAAGTATTGGTAGCCCGGATTTTTTCCCAAGACCCATCTTTTGCAGCTACAATAGCTTTTTCATAATTTTCTATGGATTCTTCCTTATTATCAAGAACCATATTTATATACCCTAATGATTCATGGAAATGAAAATCATTATCAGTTAAATCGTTCTTTTTGATATAGTCCAAGATTTTCAAAGATTGAAACAATCGTTCATTTTTCGATTTCCAAATAGTCCTGTGATTATTCAAAAAACTCACATAGTAATAATCAAATGGTTGATTGTCATAAGCTATCCGTGCCTTAGAAATCAAAGAGTATGGAACCCAGTTCAAATCTTCTTTGATTTTATCTGCCTTGTCTGGATGGGCATTAACCAATTGCTCAAATAGCTTTAGTCCCTCATCAACGCCATTTTTTTCTATCTTATTGATAATCAAATTATAAAAATAGTTTTTGTCCGCTCTTTCAAAAGTTAATTCAGCAAAGTTTTTCTGCTTAAAAAAACTTCCTAAGTTTTCAATCCTAAAACCTTTTTTCAGTTCCTTTTTGAGGTCAATTGTAACTGTTTCCCTATAGTTGTGAAACCAATTAATGTAAATTTTAAGGTTTTTTAAATCATAGACATTTGAATATTGTGTAGACAGGCTTCCTTCCTGATGAACGTCATCCAAAATATCTCTGAACAGCGAAACGGAAATGTCATTTGCTCCAGAAAGAGTCCTATCTATTTTATCATATCGCAAACAGTCATATTTTTCATCTTTCAAATCACAAATATTAAAATTCGTAGTAATCTGATAATTTCCTGTTTTTGGCACAATAGTTTCAGCATTAACGATTACAGATTTTCCAGATGCATCTGCCATAAGCATTTGCGAGGCAGGAGCTGCAAATTTGTGTTTTTCAAGGAGAACTAACGCCTCGTCTACATTTTTACATGAGACTAAAATTTCAGTCATCCCCAGAAAGTCAATTTTTTGATTTTCCAGTTCTATTTTTGGAATAGCGGCAAAGTCAAAGAACAATCCATATTCATTCATCCCTGCTTGGGCTTGCATATTGTTTTTTCCAAAAAATACGGCGCCGTATTTTTCTTTGGTTGCAGGAACAAACCACATATTATGATAAGAAGTGTATTCGTCTTCATTTGCTCCGACAAGAACATGCCCATTTTTTGAACAGGTAAAAATAGAACAGGCAATGATTGTTTGATGTATCATCAATACACCGCACAATAAGCCCAAATATTTATAACTTCTTTTCATAATTTGTCTTTATTATTAGTTACTAATTCTTCCTGAGAACAAGTATTCTTGAAGAGCTAAGTCCATAAGAAACCCATTATCATTATTTGTCAAAAGAATAAACCCCACCTTTTTTTCCAATTGCAAAGCGAATCTTGCTTGAAAATCTCCATTATTTCCTCCATGATGAATAATTCTGCCGTTTGGAGTATCCTCTAGTTCAAATCCCAGGCTATGCCACTGTCTATTTCCCCCAAAAAAATGTAGGAATGGCTCTTTGTTCTCTATCTGAGGCGCAAACATTTTTTTATAGCTTTCTTTTGTCAATCCTTTACCTTGCATAATACCTATCATGAATTTACTCATGTCCATAGTATTTGAATACATGCTCCCTGCTACCCAAGCTTCTCTATTTAAATCCCAAAACATAGGATAATCCCCAGTATGGCCAACTACAATATTTGGCATCAGCTTATTAATGGCAGAAAATGAGCTGTTGTTAATACCCATGGGCAAGAACACTTCTTCATCGATTACTTCTTGTATTCTCTTCCCTGTTATTTTTTCAACAACTCTACCCAGGTATTCATATCCCTCTCCTGAATATTGATAGTTTGTTCCGGGAGTAAATAAAAGTTCCCCATCATTATTGGACTTCCAACCGTTAGGCCCTCCCCAAAGCCAATTTGGCAACCCAGATTGATGGCTTAAAACATGTCTAGCAGTTATGAGCTTTGACCTTTCATCTTTCTGTATTTGCTCAAATGGTAAGTATTCGAACAAAGGGCGATCTATATCGATAAGGCCTTTCTCTACGAGTCGATTGACGGCAAAAGCAAAAAATATTTTTGAAACTGAGGCTATCTCGAATATTGAAGAATTGCTAACTGGTTTTTGACTAATGGTACTTTCGACGCCAAATTGTTTATT
>QNXU01000410.1 GCA_003973485.1 Bacteroidota bacterium
GCACCAATGCAGCAGCCGAATCATTCAATGCTAAGATCAAAGCTTTTCGCTCCCAATTCAGAGGTGTGAAAAATGTATCCTTTTTCCTTTTCAGACTCTCAAAAATCTATGCTTGAAAATATCTCCTCCCCAGATTTTCAGATTGATCCATTTTCGTATTTACTAATAAGATTTACGAAGTCGTAAGTTTATGGACTTATAAATGTAGAAATCATGGAACTCAAGAAAAACCCAAAAGTCGATATATACTGATGGAAAAATGTGTTTTTTAATTTCGGTTTAGCCATCTCAATCTCTGCAGTTTTCGGAATCTTTCAATTCAAAACATTCGATAATGCAGGAACACTAGATTTAGGTGATATTGCGGAAAGCACTCATGAAATAATAGATATTCCGCCCACCACTCAGCCACCTCCACCTCCTCCGAAAGTACAATTACCTGAGATTATAGAAATCCCTGATGAGGAAATTGTTCTGGAAGACATTGAAATAAAACTTGATATCGAAATGAATCAGGACACTAGAATAGATGAAGTTCAATTTGAAGATGAATTTGAAGGAGACGAACCAGCAGCAGAAGAAGCGGACAAAATATTTTTAATTGTGGAACAACAGGCCGAACCGCAGGGGGGCATAAAAGCTTTCTATTCTTATGTATCTTCTCAGCTAAAGGATAATTATCCTGCTTCTGCACTTAGAATGAATATTGAAGGCATAGTTTATGTTCAATTTGTAATTGAAAAAGATGGTTCCATCACAAATGTAAAGGCAGCAAAAGGAATTGGTGGCGGATGTGATGAATTAGCAATAGAAGTCTTAGAAAACTCCCCAAAATGGAATCCTGGCAGACAGCGAGGAGTAGCTGTTCGCTCTCAGAAGGTGATTCCAATCAGGTTTATTCTGAAGCAGAAGTAAAGTTCAAAATAATTTGATTACACCGAATCGGTAAGAATTTATGTATCCAGTTAATTTAAGCAAGCTAGAGCTAGAATGACCTTAATCTTTTAATATAAAACACCTTATTGATTAATAACGCCTAAGCTAAAGACTCCTTCTCAGCTCTCAAATTATTTATTAAAAGGTAAAAATAAAATTACAAAAAAAACTATCAGTTTCTACTATCAAGGTTATCTAATTGAAGAGGTGGAGGAATTGTTTTTTGAGCACATAAAATAATGACCAATAGTAATTTATGTATGTTTAAATTCAATAGGTGAAACACTTTGACCAATCCCTTTTGGATTTGAACCTCCGTCCCCCTATGAAAAATAAATTTTATTTTTCTTAAATCACCTAACTTTTGACTTTTCCGTTTCCAAATCCTCTATAAATTCATAAATATTTGTTGAAGGATTCTCTTCAAAAGTAAGAGCCTTTGCTCTTTCGATTGCTTTGGATCTCTTACTTTCTAATTTATCAATAAATCCTTTTTCAAGATGACCTTTCTTATACCCCTTATAATAGTTTGATAACTTACTAACACAGCTACTACATTCTATAAAAGCTTTTTGATTCATAAAATGTAATAAGAACCAAAACTCAAAACATGGGTTCGAGCCTAAAATAGAGACGTCTTTAATCGTCTTAATTTTATTCCAGTTCTCCACAACATCCATATCATAAATTAAATATGTTCGATCCTTAGGGTGACTGCCAGATTGCTGTTTATATTTTCTAATGTAGTTAATTGATATATTATGGCCCGCTCTTTTGGTATCAATAACTATAGGCAATCTGTATTTTGAACGTAAGTAGTTCACATATGCCACCTCTGTATCACCTTCGCAAAAAACGAAAAAAGTAGGCTTAATATTCCGATTCTTTCGACTCTTACGACTCATGTAGTAAACTTTCCAAATTAGAAACCGAATCATTAACATACGGAATAGCATCAAATCTACCTTGCAAGTAAGCCTTTTCTGCATCCATACCATCTCTAAAATCTTTAAAATCGAATAAAGAATATAGCTCTGATGCTCCATTTTCCAATTTATTCACAAAATAGATCTGATCTTTTCGAATCTTATTGAGGTCCAACAAATTGGTATTATGCGTTGTAAATATTAATTGAGCATGCTCACTAGCATGGAAAAGATTGACAATATATTCCACAATTTCAGTGTGAAGACTTCCTTCAATCTCATCAATCAACAGTATCTTATTGTTCATAATCACATCCAATATGGTAAGCATAGTCGCAAAAAGAACATTTGTCCCTGTAGATTCCTCCGACAACATATCAAAAGCTTTAGTAGGATCCGCTCTGTGATAGGTAGTGAACACCAAAGCCTCATTCTCCACATCTTTTATAGTCGCAGTGTTTGATAACAGGTCTGTATCAATATTCTTGCCTTTCCTCTTCTCCTTTTTCATTTTAATATCCACAATATCACTATCTGCAATTTGCAAACCTGTCAATAATTGAGGCTTAAACTTTCTAAATAAACCTTCCACCACAGGAGAATTATGTCCTGAATAACCCAGAATGAATTGACTGAAGAAGAAATTGAAAATAATTTTAGCAATTTCCCTATCCATCTGGCTAGCCCTTGAGATAAAAAGTGTTTTATCTGATGTATTAGCAGCTACATCCATTGGTCTGGAAATCACATTGGTAAAATCATAAATATCTGACTTATTCTTCCCCTTACTTTCATCACGAGAGAAAATTTTTGCTCTTTTTCCTTTAGGATAAAAATAAAGCTCCTCTGTCAAGATTGATTTCTGAGACAGACTAAAACTGTATTCATATTCAATCCCATCAGCTATAAAACGAATAAAAAAAGTACTAGGCTGATGCGAAAATCCATCAAACTTAAATGGCTTGAAATTAAATACTACATTCTCATTATGATTGTGAGAATTATAAACCATTGAGGCGCAAAATCTGATAGCCTTGATAATATTGGTCTTTCCTGATGCATTGGCACCGTATAAGGCTACTGACTTAAGCACTTCCCTCTTTCCAACCTTGGAAATATGATTACTTAAGTTACGTGCTCTTTCCGTATTGATCTTTGCAGCCTCAAGATCTAGTATAACTTCCTCTTTAATTGAGTAAAAATTGCTCAATCTGATTTCCAAAATCATTTTAACCTCCCTTTTTGTAAGTATTTTACAAAATAACGGTTTATTTTGATTTTTATTAAAATTTAATTGAATAAACTTTCAGATTTACCTGTTCACAAAAAGATGTTGCTTGGCTTAATGTCGCTCTTCAATAATTCCAAAGCAATGGCACTTGCACCGATTAGATAATAAGGTACAGCGTGCTCCCTCATCACTTCGTCAATAATATCAAATACCTCTGAAAAATGAGGAATTGCTAGTTCCTTATAAGTTTGGTTGGATTTGCTCATTATAAATTATTTCGGCTGTTTCTTTATTTCTTTTACCTCCCTCCATCATTAAGTCTGCATAGACTATAATGGGTGGGGCTGTTTTTTGATTGAGGTCTCTATTCCAATACATTTCAATCACCTCCAAATCTCCATCTTTCTTTGGTTGAAGATTATAGTTCCTAATCAAGTTTGCTTGGTCTTCATTCGTAAAAAGAATGAATTTTTCAGGTCTTATGTAATTAGTAAGCAAATCACCAGCAGGCTCACCGCCCCAGACAGCTATACCGTCATTTAGTGTTATCTCCTGCCAATTCTTGCGCATTTGATATCTTCTTTTCTTTAATGTTGGCTTAAGGGTAGTCTGATAACCCTCTATCCATCGAAAGAACAAATCTTTTCTATTTTCCCAAGCATACTCTTTTTTATTCAATCGTAGTAAATAACCTGTCTCTTTTAGTCCTTCAATGACCTGGGGAATATTGCCCAAGCCTACTTGAGTGTATTCTGCAATTTCTCTTTGGGTTTTATTAATGAGTTCAGGCTTGATTAATAAATGGAAAAGTACCTTCAAGCCTGTTTTAGTAAATGCTCTATTTCCTTTGTCTTTAGCTAATTGTAGCGGCTTATTGGCATCTATCAAAAGGAAAATATTATCCTTTTCAATGTACATATTTCCATTCGCTTCTATATAAGCGAGTTTCCGTTCTCGTAGTGCCACTTTTACTTTGGCAGGAATTCTTTCGGCAATTAAAATAACGCCCATGTAGGGTTGCTGGATATCTTCAAGCTCATCAACAACATATTTTCTCACTTCTCTTTTGAGCTTCAAATAAAAGTCAAAATTGAACTGATTATACTGAACAGTAAGAGCTCCATCATATTGCCCTGTTTTCTTGTACAGCAATTGAATAGGAAGTTGTTTCTGAACGTTCTCTACAGCAATATGTATTATTTCATTTTCCATTTGTTCACAAATATACAATGTTCACGTAACGTGAACAAATATATTATGTGAACAATATTTAAATTCATAAAAAACAAGCGCAGTCAGCGAAGAATCGGCAGAACATTACCGATCATCAGTTTTGAGAGGAAAATCTAGCAGAACATTCACAACATCGGCAATATATTGCTGGTTTTAAGAGAATACTAATTCAAATTAACTCCAAACCACCTGTTTAGCTCATACCCACTTGGCATGCCGCGCCTCTTCGTGAACCTCTGGTTTCGAACTGGTTCTCATCCCTCCTTTTTTCAACTTTTATTTTATGCACAAAAAA
>QNXU01000416.1 GCA_003973485.1 Bacteroidota bacterium
CCATAGCTTGAATTAAGGAACGAGGTGTAAAATATTGACCGGCTCCACTTTTGGTATCCGAAGCATTTTTCTCTAATAAACCTTCGTAAATATCTCCTTTTACATCAGCACCCACCATAGTCCATTGCTCTTTGCCAATCATATCGATTACTCGGAGCAATTTGGATGGGTCTTGAATTTTATTTTGGGATTTAGTGAAGATCTGACCTAAAATTCCTTTTTCTGTGCCAAGCGAACGTAACATTTGGCTGTAATAAGCTTCCAACTCAGCACCACGTTTTTTACTTAATGTTTCCCAATTGCAAAAATCACCATCTTCAATTTCATTACCCTCTGTATCTTTTATTCGAGGGAAATCCATATTTTTATTATAGGGCGGACGAGTAAGCTCATCAGCCATTTTGAGAAAAATCAGATAAGTTATTTGCTCCAAATAATCACCATAGCCTACGCCATCATCACGCAATACATTGGCAAAGTTCCATACTTTTGATATTAGGGATGATTCGGTCATAATTAAATGATTTCCATTTTAAAAGTAAAATTTTTATCTAGTCGCAGAAGTACGGTTCTTTTATTTAAAGCTTGTGAAAAATTACTATTATTAGTTAATATTCTGGCTAAATCTCTAGCTACTGCACTTCCATCAATATTATTTTTAACAGTATTATTTTCAATTTCCAGTCGAAAACTATAATTTTTCCTTTTCCCAACAGCCTTAAAATCTGCGTTATTCATATTTAACTCTAGAGATTTTCCTTCCCTTAGAGATTGGATGATATTTGGCATTAAGGGCTTCCAGATATCTTCATATTTATGAATATTTAATTTATTCATTTGTAATAATATTTTTAATTAATTTTCAATTCTCCAGATTTCAAGAGCAGTTTTTGCCAATTCTTTTCCTCTTTCTTCAACATCTTTGAATTTGAAGCCTGTATAATTTTCTCCAATTTCTTTTGTCAATTTAATGTTTGATTTATTATATGCCTTTCGTTTACTTACAAAAGGATTGTTGGAAACAGAGATATTGAGATCACCCGCTATCAAAGTCATATTTCCAATTCGATTTACGAATCTAGGGTGTTTAGTGAGTGATTTTTCACCTAAATAACTTTCCCAATCTCCAAATTCCTCTTTTGATTTTTGGGACTTTATTTTTTGCGGAATTATATGTTCAAGATGTACATCATTTCCCGCATTTATAGTAATTTCTCCTGTACCACCAGTTAGCGTATATTCAATTTCCCTTAATATATATTTTGCCCTATTATGCAGACTAGACTTCAATTCGTGGTTTGGAAATCTATCCTCGAATTCTTCATCATTAGGATAATCAAGTATTAACTCTTCTTTAAAGTTATCAATAAAGTTATCATCATCCTCGATACGTAGAACTCTTGAAAATATAGTGTCATTTTCGCTGGTTCTTCTTGCGCAAACATGTCTTCTTAGCATTAAGGCACTAATCATATCCAAAACTTCCAGTTTTTCATTAAGTGTTTTATCTCTTTGTAAAAAGTGCATTAGGAAGATATAGGTTGGAAATGATTTAATATCACTTAAATCTCTTAATTTTTTATTTAATTTTTCTTCATTAAAAGTCTTATTCCAAATGTTGGCATAAACTTCCGCACAATTTAAAATATGCTGAATATAATAGGAAATATCAATTCTAGAATGACTGTTTTTGTTCTTTTTGCTTTGGTTAGGCTTATCTGATGGCGCTTCTTCCTCTTCATCCTCTGGATCATTTGATTCTTCCGCACCATTATAATAATCTGAATAATATGCATATTCTCCAATCAAATCGACATTATCTACTTTATTCAAGTAGTCCTCTTTAAAGTATTCAATCAGTTTTGATTTTGTTACTCTCCTAGTATAAATACTACTTATATACTGCCGAAAAAAATCATCAGTAGGAATACCGTCTAGGGTAGTAATTAAAGAACTCCATTGTTCTTTCACCTCTTCAAGTTTTTGTTCACCTATTTTAGCTGCATGACCTAGTATAAAATTCTTGAGTATATCAGTTGCTGATAACCTCAATCCTCTGTTATTAATGGTTTCAAATAATTTATAAGCATCTTGTGCCTGTTGGACATCTAAGCGGATTATTTTAGCTGTATGGGTTAATTTATTATAAAATTTATCTAGCCAATCTTCCCCTTCCTCACTTATCCTTTCTGATATTAACTCATTGAAATAGTTTAATGCATTAATAAGATTTTGATTTTTTATACCTTCTTGCTCACCTTTTAATATTTTTTTAAAATCTTTATTATCGAGTTCTCCAAGAATAATTTTCGGAGTACTAGAATCATTCCCACAAAACAGCATGGTTTGTATTTGATGGTTAATATGTTCCTTACCTACTTCACTAAATTTGGTTTTTAAAGCATGTAATAATAAAGTTATAGTAGTTAGTCTTTGTTGACCATCAACTACATCTATTTCATTTATTCCGCCTTGATGATATCCAGTATGTAAAATTAGCATTCCAAAGAGATGTCCGTCATTTGGTTGTAGCATATCAATATCTTCAAACAATGCAAATGTTTGATTGTAACTCCACGCATATCTTCTTTGGTATGCAGGAATAATTAATTGCTCCATAGGATTATTAAGCAATCCATGTATTGTTTGGTCTTTGGGTATTATATTCATTTACTTTGATTTTTTGATTCTCTCTAATAACTTCTCAGCAGGCTCCCAATCTGCTTCTTGCTTGCATGCATCCAATTCTTTTTCGGTTAATAATTCACCTGAAAAAGCCTTTTTCAATATACTTTGCCTTAAAGCTTCTGATTTTTCTAAACTTTCATTGATGCTTTCAGCTAATTTATCGGAAACCGAAAGTCGAGATTCAATTTCTTGGACTATTTGTTTTTGCTCGGAAACGTGTGGTAAAGGGACAAGGTAATTGTTAATGTATTTTGTTGAAACCCTAGGTAAGTTCACTCCACTGGTATTTTCCGACATATCATTTACAAATCTTCTGCTAAGAATGTAGTTGATGGCAAATTCGCCAAAAATGTTTTTTGATAAATCAAACACTAAAATATCTGTAGAACAAACACCAGATTCTTTTGCCAAATACGCTTTATTAAGATAAGGCCTAAGTTTACCATATAGAATTTGACCTTTTTTAAATTTATTTTTAACAGTTTTTATAACTTCTTCACAAACATTATTACTTAATTCACCTTTATCTTTTAATATGTGTTCTAATCCAATATAAAATTGCTTTTGAATAGTTTCCGGTTTATATTTTTCTTTTGAATGCAATAAGACACTTCCCAATTTAACCCATTCCCAATCTTTTGGAAGTTCATTTTTGATATTTTCATTTTTTACATAAATAGGAATAGGTTCTGCAGCATTGGGCAAATCCTGTTGAAATCTCCATTCCTTCGTCAATTCCCCCTCAAAAGCTCTTTTCAGTACAGCCTGTCTATAAACTTCTAGTTTTTCCTTAGCAGATTTTAGATTAACTATTCCATTATCTAATTCACTAAAAAGTTGCTCTATTTTGGATACTATTGCTCGTTGTTCTGGGAGGGGGACAACTGGTACTGAAAGTTTTTTTAAGATAGTCTGGCTAATATTCGGCTGTGCACCACCTGCTCCTTGATCAATAAGTTTCTGTTTTTTATGGAATAGATAGTTAAAGAGAAATTTTGTCTCAAAAATGTCATTCTTATAAATTCCACATACAGCTTGATTAGTTGATGCAGGAATACCGAGGATCGCAAGTTTACCGATAGTTGCTCCATATAATGCAATAAGTATAGTGCCCGCAGGGAAAAGTTTAGCGCTAGACTTTCTAATAGCTTCTTCGGAAATATGTTCCTCCGCGTTGAAAATTATATTATGTTTTAATTCACCTGATTTAATCCAAGGGATATTTCCGTTATAAAAATCTGAATTTGACCTCAATGGGGTACCACCTGATGTAGTTTTAATTATTTCTCCTAGTTCCCTATATAACCAAGTTGATTTCATAAATATTATTTAAATAAAAACCAGATAAGTGTAAATAAGGAAATCAAGATTATGCTTAAAGTGAAAATGATTAGCTTCAAATCCAACATTAGAGATAATAAAATAAAACCTATCAAGGATAAATTAATTACAATCGTTAATATAAGGTAACTGGTTAAATAGGAAGAAATAGTTTTATATTTAGCTTGAAATCTAGTTTTAACTTCAGTAAAGTCAGTTTTCTCCTCTGGATATTCGTTGAAAAATTTACTGTTCTCAATACTTTTGAAATCGCTATCAAAGTTAAATTTAATAAAATTTAAATCTTGTTGATAATGACGTGAAATGGCAACAGCAAAAATTGTAATACCTACTAATGCAATCATAATAATTACACTTATAAAATTGTTGTCAATTTTATCAATAGCAAATGCTATAGCAAGAAAAGTCAATGGTAATGCTATAACTTGATTTACTAATTTGGATAAAAGAGAATTTAATTTTTCAAAATAGGAACTTTTATACTCTTTATAATCAGCTTTCAGTTTTTCTATTGATAAGTCATTGATAAAAATCGAGAAATTACGATTAGCATCATGAATGATCTTTTTCAAATTTAT
>QNXU01000411.1 GCA_003973485.1 Bacteroidota bacterium
CATGGCAGTGCAAGCCTTAAAAAATAAAGAAGTTAGAAAAATCATCATAACTCGCCCTGCGGTGGAGGCAGGCGAGAATTTAGGTTTCTTACCAGGTGATCTCAAAGAAAAAATTGATCCTTATTTAAGACCAATTTATGATGCCTTGGACGATATGGTGCCAGCTGAGAAATTGAAATATTATCAGGAAAATAGAGTGATAGAAATTGCTCCTTTGGCTTACATGCGAGGGAGGACATTGCATAATGCTTTTATTTTGTTGGATGAAGCACAGAATACAACTCCCATGCAAATTAAGATGTTCTTGACCAGAATGGGGCCTCATTCTAAAGCAATCATCACTGGAGACATGAGTCAGGTAGATTTGCCTAAAAAACAGAAATCAGGATTGATTGAATCCACTCAAATCTTGAAAGATATTAAAGGAATTGGCATTGTGCACCTGAAAGGAGAAGATGTAGTGAGGCATAGGCTGGTAAAACATATTATAGAAGCCTATGATAAAAATGATGCCCTTATTGATAAAGAACAAAAATGATTTCAGTAAAAGTAGTTGAAACCCAAGACGAACTAAAGCAAATTTTTGCAATCCGAGAGGAAGTCTTTGTAAAAGAACAGAAAGTTGCTCCTGAGGAGGAATATGATGAATTTGAAGAAATTTCTACTCACTTTATAGCTGCTGATGAAAATGGGAATCCCTGCGGAACTGCCAGATGGCGATTCACTGACAACGGAATGAAATTGGAAAGATTTGCAGTGCTGAAATCCCACCGAGGAAAAGGAGTAGGGCAAGCGCTAGTTCAAGCAGTAATCGATAGCGTTAAGGCAAATCCTAAAGCCAAAGGCAAGAAAATGTATATGCATGCTCAGATTCCAGCAGTAAGTCTCTATTCAAGATTCGGATTCGAAAAAGTTGGCGATCAGTTTGAGGAGTGCAATATTATGCATTATCAGATGGAGATGATTAATGATTGATATTTACTATCTCAATTTTTTAATTTGTTAGTAAACTTTTAGTTAATCCAATTGGCTATTTCAGGCATGTTATTTACTTTAGTATATGCAACAAGCCTGGAACCGATACGCCTTTATCCGTTTTGTGCTATTCATGGCAATTGGAATAGTCGCAGGAACTTTTATTCCTGATTTTTTTAACATTATTCTGCTTTTATTCGGTGGGATAGCTGTTTTGTATATTGCTGCTCAATTTTTTAGAGGCTATCAATTTCCTGCATCTCAATCCGTTTCCTTTGCGGTTTTAGCTTTTTTAATCTGTTTTTCTTTTGGCTATCTAAATGCTTTCTGGAAATCCGAAAAACATGATGAAGCACATTTGCTTAAGGTAAATACTGATGAAATTGAAGCTTTTGAAGCCATTTTGATAAATGCAGGAAAAACCACTGAGAAAACGCATGGTTTTAAAGCTGAAATCCAGCAGGTTTTGATTGATGATAAATGGCAAAATTATCATGGAAATGCAATGGTGTATTTTCAAAAGGATAGTCTTTCACATGAATTGAAATATGGGGATGAATTATTAGTCAAGTCTCGGCTAAGCGAATTAGAACCTCCCAAAAATCCTCTGGAATTTAATTACAAACGATTTTTAGGCTTTGATCAAATTTATCATCAACAATATATCCCTTCTGGAAAATGGCTAAAGTTAGATGAAGACAAAGGAAATTTAATCATGGCTTATTCCATTAATACTGGGCTATTTCTGGAAGAGATAATGAATGAATACCTTCAAAATGATCAATCTTTAGCAATTGCCAAAGCTTTAACTTTAGGAATTAAAGATGAACTCGATAATGATTTGCGAAATGCTTATGCGTCTGCAGGGGCAATGCATGTTTTAGCGGTAAGTGGATTACATGTTGGGATCATCTTTTTGATTGTTTCCACTTTGCTTAAGAGGTGGAGAAACCGTAAAAGAGGCAGAATCTTTTTTGCTATTATCAATATTTCAGTCTTATGGGCTTATGCCTTTATCACGGGGCTTTCGCCATCTGTACAAAGAGCGGCAATGATGTTTAGTTTTATCATTTTGGCTCAAGCCATGAAAAGGCAAACGAATATTTACAATACCTTAGCCGCTTCTGCTTTTGTGCTGTTGAGTTTTGATCCCTTTTTATTATTTTCTGTAGGTTTTCAATTGTCATATTTGGCTGTATTAGGTATCGTATTCTTTCAGCCAAAATTATATGGATTATTACAGTTCAAATTTGTTATATGGGATAAAATCTGGGCGATTACTTGTGTTTCTATAGCTGCGCAATTGGCTACAGCGCCTTTAGGATTACTCTATTTCCATCAATTTCCGACTTATTTTTTCTTATCCAATCTTGTAGTCATTCCTGCAGCATTTCTCATTCTCAACAGCAGTCTTTTTTTAATGATTATATCATTTTGGGATTGGGCAGCCGAATGGATTGGTTATTTCATCGATCATTTTATTCAAATTATTAATTATTTGGTTTTTAGTTTGGATTATCTTCCTAATAGCACAATTGATGGTATTTTCATTAACACACTAGAGAGTTGGCTGATTTATATTGCGATCTCTTTTATAGCACTATTTATTTCAGAGAAGAAATTAAATTATTTGAAATTGACAGTTTTAAGCTTGTTTTTGATGAGTGCTAGTATTTGTTTGCGTCAATATGAGAATTTTCAAGAGAAGAAATTGATAGTGTATGATACTGGAAAGCATTATGCCTTGGCAATCAGGAACGGATTCTCGCAATATCTAAAAGTGGAAGAGGAATTGGCTCAAGATAAGAATAAACTCAGATTTCATGTTTATCCAAGTCAATTGCAAGCTGGAATAGCCGATTTCCATCCTGATCGTTTTGAACCAGATAATCAAAAGGAATTGTTTGAAGATTTCCATGGATTAAAGTTAGCCATTTGGGAGGGTAAGCGAATAATTCATTGGTATCAGGAATTGGATGAAGATTTCACTTTTAAAAAACCGGTTGATTCAGATTTATTGATTATCAGTAATAATGTGTTAGAAAAACATGAGAAGGTACTGGAATTTTTCAATCCCAAGAAGATTGTGGTGGATGCATCCAATTCTTATTATAACATTCAAAACTTTAAAGCTAAATTTGAGGAGGAAAATTTAGACTATTACATAGTGCCCGAAAAAGGTGCTTTTGAATGGAAATTATAAACTATGGAATTAACTAAGATTGAAATTAAAGACAGAATTGGTTATATCACGCTAAACCGACCAGAAAAGCGAAATGCATTAAGCTATGAATTTGTGGGGGAACTAAAACAAGCTTTTGCTCAATTGAAAGAAGATGATAATGCAAAAGTGATTGTTCTCAGAGCAGAAGGAAAGGCTTTTTGTGCTGGAGCTGATTTAGCTTATATCCAAGGTTTACAAGACAATACGTATGAAGAAAATCTGGAAGACTCCAATCATTTAAAAGAACTTTTCTATGAGATTTATACTTACCCAAAGGTGGTAATAGCAGAAATCCAAGGGCATGCTCTAGCTGGAGGTTGCGGATTGGCTACGGTTTGCGATTTCTCTTATACCGTACCTCATGCAAAATTTGGTTATACCGAAGTGAAAATTGGTTTTATTCCAGCTATTGTTAAGGTATTTTTATTAAGAAAAATTGGAGAGGGAAAGTCCAAAGAATTGCTTTTATCAGGTAGATTATACGAAGCAGTTGATGCCCAAAAAATGGGTTTAGTCAATGAAGTGGTGGAAGCAGAAAAGCTTTCAGAAAGGGTTTATGAATTTGCGCAGCAATTAATTCAAAATAATTCTGGCCAATCCATGGCATATACCAAGCAAATGATAGCGGAAGTGCAGGAAAAAGGCTTGGAAGAAGGTTTGCAATATGCAGCTGAGCAAAATGCCAAAGCCCGAGCTTCGGAAGATTGCAAAAAAGGAATAGCTGCCTTTTTAAATAAAGAGACGCCTAGTTGGTAATGACTATTTTGATATCTAAAGGAAAATCGTAAATTAAACTACTTAATTCAATTCTACGCTTTAAAAATGTTATGATAGAGACTGTAAACATTAAAGATATTTCAGGAGAACAATTCATTAAAATACCTGCCAACTTCAAATTGAAAGGAGATAAAGTTTATCTCAAAAAATTTGGAGATGCATTGTATATTATTCCTTTTGATAATCCATGGCAAAGTTTACTGGATAGCATGGGAGAGTTTTCTGATGATTTTATGGAAAACCGTAATCAACCAAATGTAGAAAATAGAGAGACTCTAGATAAATGAAATTCTTATTAGATACCAATATTTGTATTTATATAATGAAAAATAAACCTGCAGAGGTGGTTCAAAAATTCAGTTCTATTAATTTTGGTGAAATTGGGATTTCGTCTATTACTCTTGCGGAATTAGAATATGGAGTTAGCAAAAGTAAATTTCCTGATAAGAACTTAGTGAACCTTCGCAAATTTATACTACCATTAGAAATTTTAGAATTTGGTTCAAGAGCCGCTTCTAAATATGGAAAAATTAGAGCAAAGCTTGAATCCGAAGGAAGACCTATAGGTGCTTTAGATACTTTGATTGCAGCTCATGCAAAATCTGAGGATTTAATTTTAGTAACCAACAA
>QNXU01000367.1 GCA_003973485.1 Bacteroidota bacterium
AGCCTTCACAGCAGAAATTCTGACCATTGCTTTCGATTAGCTCTTGGTCGCATTTTTCTCCACAGTGGCTACATTCAAGGTCTTTATCTTTTGCTGTTGATATACTCATTAATGGCTAATTTTTATTTTTCAAAAGTAATAGCTGTAGCAGTCCAAAAACATGACTTAAGTCAGGCTTCGGCTTGAGATTAATCATTCGTCAATCTAATAAATTTTGAGAACATTCGTAAATAGCCTACAAGTTAATTCAAGAATTCTTGTTTAGAATGTCTTTAAACTTTAATAAAAACCAGCTATGATATTTCAAACTTCACATTCAAAACTTAACTTAGTCTTTAAAAATAAATAGATTGAAAGATGTCGATGTCTAAGCCGGTGATGAAGGAAATTTTGCAGCGCGCAAAAAATATATTAGATGAATATTTGAATGACCAACACTTAAGAAAAACAGCAGAACGTTATTCGGTTTTGGAAGAACTTTACTATTTGCCTCAAGATGAGCATATCGATGTAGAAACCCTTTTCTTGAGAATGCGGAATAAGGAATATACAATTTCTCGTGCTACAGTTTATAATTCTATTGATTTATTGGTAGAATGTGGTTTAGTAGTGAAGCATAATTTCAAAGATAAAAATGCACTTTATGAACCAGCACTTACCTATGAACATCATGATCACTTGGTTTGTAATAATTGTCTAAAAATCAAAGAATTTTTAGATCCTAGCATAGAAGATATTAAAAAACGGGTTGGAAAATCATTAGGCTCAGATATTAAAAACCATTCTTTAGTTTTTTATGGAGATTGCACTATCGAAAACTGTGAAAATTTGAAAAGAAAAGAGGTGGTTAAGGGTTGATTTTAAGTTATGGTGGTTTTTAAGTAAGTTTTGGGATACGTAAAATTATCTACCCTTATATTATCTTCTGATTCAGATAAATCTCATTTTTTGCACTTCTTTTCCATTCAAATGATTATTTGTCAACAGATCAATAATAAGGTCACTCCTACGGAGTTTAGTAAATTGGTTTTGCATGATGTTACCATAAGATAGCCCCTACAGGGCTATGAAAGTAATAGAAAAGACAATGGATTGGATTTCGAATGGTCATGTAATTAAAAAGAACGAAGGAAATAGTGTTTACCCTATTTTGAAAAGTCCCAGAGGGACGTTCATATGGTAATCCTTAGCTAACCTGTACAATAAGTTCCATAGGAACGACCTTATGGTTTTTAGGAAAAGCCTGAGTTAAACAGCCTACAATCACCTTAATTTAAAATAACCGCAACAATTCCCTCTTTTAATCGCTTAATATAGCATGATGCAATTACAAGAAACAATTCAACATTTAAACAGAATAGTAGATAATATAGCTCAGGTGAATGCCCAAACGGATGGCATGACCTATGAAGATTTTAGACGAAATGAACCAGTTAAAGAAACGGTCTTCGAATATCTTCAAGAAATTGGTCAGGCCGCTCGGGAATTATCCAATAATCAAAAACTTCCAGGGGATATTAATTTAGAACCTTTAGTGGCATTCCGAAATGCACGTTATAACCAAGATGCAGAAACTGGACATCAGCAGGTTTTTAATATGTTAGCCGACTTGAGGCAAATTGCTGAATCAATTGAAAAATCAGATTTATACCAAAATAACTTATCATAATGGATATTACTTTAGAACCCGTAGATTTTAATATAAGTCAAGAATTGAATGACCACATGCGTGAGATGTTCAATAAATTGTCTAAATATAATGACCAAATAGTAGGGATAGACTTGTATTTGAAATCAAATGCTAATGATGAAGATAGAGAGAAAACAGTTGATGCAAAAGTTTTTTTACCTGGGAATGATATTTTTGTATCAGGAAAGGGTGATAGCTTTGTTACAGCGGCACAAGATTGCTATGATGTAGCCAAAAGGCATGTCAGAAAAGCAAAAGAGAAAGTAAAAGATAGACAACAAGGAAGGCCAGATAAGTACTAATAATATTTAGTTTTCTTGAACTGTCAGGATTAATTGAAGATTATCATCTTTTTAATTCTGGCAGTTTTTTTATGCTTACCTAAATAATTATGCTTCAATAACTCCTCCGAAATCCAACCACTTAATTTATTTCGTATCCTTAGAAACAATTATCAAATAAAAGTATTATTTTGGTAAATAATAGGGGGAATTTATGAGAGTAATTTTTGCGGTATTATTAACCTTAACAATTTTATCAGGAATTGGGTTAATTTTTTGGCATCAGGAATGGAAGTTTTCTAAACCTACACCTGTTCCTGCCAATTTTTCTAAAGTTCAAAGTGGGGATTCCATTTCCAATGAATTACTTTCTTCACTGGGGATGAAAGCTAATGATCAACTTTTTATTCATTTCTACAATTTTGATTGTCCTTGCTCAAGGTTTAATATAAAAGAATTTCAGAATCTGGTGATTAAATATCAATCAGAAGTTAAGTTTTTAGCTGTTTTGGAAACCATTGATAAAGAAGAAAGTGAAATCAAAGAATTTAAAGAGAAGTATGATTTAGGTATTGATATCCATTTAGATAAGCAAGGTACAATTGCAGAGCAATTAGGCGTTTACAGCACACCGCAAGCAGTTTTAATCAAAAACCAACAAATTTATTTTAGTGGGAATTATAACAAAGCAAGATTTTGTACTACTCAAGACACAAAATTTGCGAGCATTGCACTTAATGCAATGGTTAAAGGAAAGGAAGCACCTGTTTTTCCAGAATTAGCTACTATAGCTTATGGATGTGAGCTGCCTGCAAACGGGAATACCAATACGAGAATTGATAAGTTTTTTAATTTTTTAAGTTTATGACAACTATTTCTAAAGGAAAATTTAAGCCTTATTTTGATGAAATTTACAACAGGGCAGATAGAGTTACAGAAATTACCATTGGCGGTTATTTTTTGTTTGGAATATTTCTGGCATTCTTTTACGATACATGGTTGGTGGGATTGGGAGTTGGCTCCTTATCTTTAATCCTTTATTTTGGAATTAAATTCTTACTCAAAGGAACTTATGTACATCATTACATAGCAAGTTTAGTAGTGGCTATTTTTATGGCACAATTCATATATCAAATGCATGGCTTATTTGAAATGCATTTTACTGCTTTTGTGGCCATTATAGTCTTAATGGCTTACCAAAATTATAAAGTATTTATTCCTGCAACACTATTCATAGTAATTCACCATGGAATATTTGCCTATATCCAGTATATAGGCTTTGTGAATAATGATGAAGCTTATCAAGCTATTTATTTCACACAGCTTGATTATATGGATTTACAAACTTTTATTTTTCATGCAGGTCTTGTAGCGGTAACTGTGCTGATTGCTGCCTCATATTCTGTTTATACCAGAAACCGCTCTAAATTTCTTTTTCAGAAATTAATTGAAAGTGAAGAACAATCCGAAATTACTAAAATGAATATCCTCTTCGCAAAGGAAATTTCTAACAATAATTACGATAATGAATATAATTTAAATAGAGAAGATCCTTTGAGTAGCGCCTTATTGGATATGAGAGAAAGTTTAAAGAACAGTGCTGTTCGTGAAGAACAAGAGCGTTTTACAAATAAGGGGCTGGCTGAACTCTCTAATATCATTAGAGATAATGGAAGCAACCTAAAGGACTTAACATACGAGGTGATTGAGTTTCTGGTAAAATATATGAAATTGAATCAAGGAGGCTTTTTCATTGTGAAAGAGGAAGGTGATGATGTTTTTCTAGAATTGGAGGGCTGTTATGCCTATGATAGGAGGAAAAAAATCAATAAAAGAATTCAGCCTGGAGAAGGATTGGTAGGTCAATCTTATCAAGAGAAAGATAGTATTTATTTAACAGAAGTGCCCGAAAATTATATTAATATAAAATCTGGATTAGGAGATGCTAATCCGAGGTCTATTTTCATTACTCCAGTTAAAAGGGATGAAATAATTGAAGGCGTAATGGAATTAGCAAGTTTCAGGGTTTTGAAAGATTATGAAAGAGGATTTTTGGAAAAGGCTGGGGAAAGCATTGCGGTGGCCTTAAATACAGCGAAGGTCAATCAGAAAACAACTGAATTATACGAGCAATCTCAGCAACAAACAGAAGAGATGCGAGCTCAAGAAGAAGAAATGCGTCAGAATATGGAAGAATTATCCGCTACTCAGGAAGAAATGCAAAGGACTCAAAAGGATTATGAGAATATGCTAGCGGAAACAAAAAAAGAAAATGAGGAATTAAAAAAGCAATTGGCTATTAAAGTGTAACTGATATTTTAACTTTTCCAAAGTTCAAATTGGTGGAAGCCTTCTATTAAATAGAAGGAATGAATTTTTTAGTAATGCCCAACTTTGGAAAAGTTAATCCTAAGATATTGGAAGTGCCACATAAAAAGTGCTTCCTTTTCCTTCTTCTGATTCAACCCAAACTTCACCATTCAACAGATCGACATACTTTTTTACAATGGATAAACCCAAACCAGTAGAGTTTTCCCCTGCTGTAGGCTGTGCACTTAATTTCTGAAATTTCTTAAATATAAGAGACTTATCTTCTTCTGTTAACCCAGGGCCCTGATCTTTT
>QNXU01000110.1 GCA_003973485.1 Bacteroidota bacterium
GATGTACATGGCAAAACCGTCATGATCCCACTGCAAAAGACGGATCTGGTTCTTGCGTTTACCGAGAAAAACAAACACATCACCCCCCCAAGGCATCAAAGAGGAGTTCATTTCTTACCAGACCTGCCAGAGAGTTAATGCCGTAACGCATATCGGTCGGCTGGCGGTAAAGAAAATAACGACATGAATTGGATAATGCCAGCATGGATCAATTGAAAAAGGATTTTACAAAATCAACATCCGGTAAGCTATAGAAATCCAGCGATGCCCCATTGCTAAGATTTACTCGTATAAGCGGATGCCCTTCAGTCTTGCTTCTCTCAAGAATCAATGGTTTAAACCCCCGCTTTTCTGATTTATTGGTGAGTGGAGCAGACTGAAACTTTTTTACCCAATAATAAAAAGTAGTCTTGACGATGTCCTTTTCCCTGCAGTAGGATGATTTACTAAGGCCTGATGCCTGCCATTCTTTATAATGCTGCCGCATCTGTTTGCTAGTGTATTTTTTCATCCTGCAAGGTTAAGCACTATATTTGGCTTCTGGAAGATGGGGATGGTCGGATGGATACGATGTTTTTACCAGATATATTGTAGGATACTATTTAGGTATGAGAAAAGAATCTTATTTCAGTGGGAATCTTGCTTTACTCAATGCTTTTTCCTCAAAAGTAGAACATTGCAAAAACATAGGAATAGAAATTTCTGAAGAAGATTGGTTCACCTCTCCCATCTGTAAAAAATTAGTCGGGGATCGAGGTTCCATGATATCTAATAAATCTGATGCTCTAACACAAGACTTAAATATTGAATTAATCAATACTAGATCTCAAAGACCAGACGAAAAACCCTACGTAGAAAGGTTTTTGGGTACAATTCAATCACGTGTTAAAAAATATTTGAAAGGTCAAAATGTAATCCCTCCTATGAAAAATCCTCGAATTGACTTTGATGCACGTAAAAGCACTTGGGTGACAATTAAAATTCTAAGGTATTGTATCATTAAAGCAATATTGAGTCATAATAATGTTAAACCATTAAAAAGGTATCCCTACAAAAAAGAACTCATCGACAATGAAGTTACGCTTAGGCCAAAAAATATATTGGAACACTATAGAAATAACAACATCTCATACGGCACAATAATGCCAGAAAGAGCATTAAGAATTTTATTAATGGAAAAGAGAGAATGCTCATTTTCTAAAAAAGGAATTTATCACGAAATGGAATATTTTACTGCGGTAAATTCCCTAATTAATCAAAAGCTTGAACTCCTTCTAGGCTCAAAATATAAGGAAAAACTAATAGTGTACTTCGATCCTCTAAACCTCAAGGATACATACGTTTCACTTGAAGGTGATTTCCATCAATTACGATTAGTTAAAGAAACTGAAGATCCAATTGAGGATTACCTTCACCTTAAAGCCATTCAAGCCTATGAAGCTGAACAAACCAAAAAAAACGAACATGAATATTTAGAAAATGAGGCTAAAACTATTAAAGAAGTTGGAAAGTTGTCAGATGCGGTCAAGGATGGGAACAATAAAACAAAAAATAATTTAAAGGAAGTGAAAAAATATCAAGATTTAGAAATTAAGGAAGAATTTTCTAAAAAGAACCTCAATGAACTAGAAGAAGAATCAACGAAAGAACAAAAAAATACTAAACAGAAACCTAACCCGTTTGAAAACCCTCTAATATAATGAAAAATCCACTTATAGAACATCTAGGACCAATGCTAAGCAAAGATTCTTTTTTCTCAAAGGTTAACCAATTGAAACTTGATTCTATTTTATACCCAGAAGTTGATGAACCACAAAAAGAGAAAAAACAAAAAAATACTGAAGGGAATCCTAAACCTACTGAAAATCCCTTAATATAATGAAAAATCCATTTATAGAACATCTAGGACCATTACTTAGCAAAGATTCGTTTTACTCCGAAGTCACCCAATTGAAACATAATTCTATTTGGTATCCAGAAGATGATGAACAAAGTAAAATTGAAGCAGCTTTAGATAGACTTTACATTCCGTATCACAATCATTATCAAGCATATAAAATCGTCCATAATTTACTAAAGAGATATTTCTACAGTTATGATATGGAGAAGGTAATCAATGAGAAAAAAAATTATATCCAAGATAAAAAAATAAACTCATCAGAACCTGCATTTATGATCATTGGTTCGACAGGAATTGGAAAGACTATGCTTATTAATCTTATAATTAAATTATTGGGAAAAATTAAGTTATTTCCAGAATTAAATAACCTTTTACATATACCAATTCTAAAAGTTGAAACTCCAGGGAAACGTAGTTTAAATCAACTAATGTTGAATATACTAGAAAAGATCGATTACATCGCAGATACAGATTTGTATGAAACTTTTCAAAAATGGCCTGTAGAAGAATTAAGGAGACAAGTGAAAACAGCTGTCAGAACTCACAAAATCGGCATGATTATTTTCGATGAAATCCATAATTTAATAAATACTAATGTAAGGAGGGGTCAAGATCCAATACCAAAAGAAACTGAACAAATAATTAAATATTTAAAAACATTTTCAAATGAAACCAATATACCTATGGTACTAATAGGCACTTTTGAAGCTGAAAAATTACTAAGTGAACCCCAAACTTCAAGGAGAATTACAGGAGAAGGAAAATTAAATCTAGTGGAACCACATCTTTATTCAAATACACCTAAAGAAGAGCAAGCGTGGAAATCTATGATGAACAAAATATGGGAAGTTCAAATTGCAGATCACTTTTATCCGTTAACTGATGAAATTGAAGAACTGTATTATAAAAAAACCTTGGGAATCCCTGATCTAATTTTTAAACTTCATAAAAATTGCTTATTAAAATTACTTGAAATTAATGGTACCGATAATGAAATTGAACCAGCTCTTATCGAGGCAGTTTCTCAGGATATGCCTAACTATAATGAAATTGTTAAGTCATTTCCCTTAGAAAGTACGGCTCGTAAATATCTACAATACATCACCTCCATAGCAACACAGAGAAGGAAAACTAAAAGAAAAGGAGCCACTTCAAATAAACAAAATTCAGCTGTAGAAGCTAGTACGAACTCTATATTAAATGAAAATATTATTAATGAAAATTCTATTATAGAGATGACATCAAATTCAAATAATTCAAAACAAAATATTGACGTATTAATCAAAAAAGGCGTCATTAGTGACTTAGACAGTATTATATCCTTGTATTGTGATTAAATATTTTACAAGACCACTTCCCGGAGAAACCTGGTATTCCATTTTATGCCGTTTAGCTAATTTTTAGATCTTGACCAAAAGCAATTTTTAAAAGTTGTTGACTTATATAATTTACCAAAAAGCACTTTAATAGGTCAAATTAACTTTGAAAAATTTTCTTCTGCATTTGGTTACAATTTCAATTACTGGAAAGACCAAATTATCAGTAATCACACTTTGATTTCTAGCCTTTCAGCTTACGTTAATAAAGGGAAGCTTGATGATATACTTTCCAATGAAAGAATCCCAGCTTCTTTCTATCAATTTTATGACATCTCCAATGATAATACTCCTAAGGTTAAGTTCTGTCCCAAATGTATTAAAAAAAGAAATAGAAGGTACAAGCATCCATTTCTACATTTAAATGAACAATTATTCGGGTACTTTGTATGTCCTATTCACCGTATTCCATTAAGTTACATTGATGTGAGTAAAAGCAAAAAGGGGATAAAATTAATAGATTTATCTTCTATCCTAAAGAACAAAAGTGAAATACAAACCATTAAAATTCCTCATAATCTTCAAGATTTTAAAAGACTTAGTGAGCTTTCAATTAAAAAAAATAAAGATCAAGAAAGCTCAAAAAACATTAAGGACTCACTTATCAATAATTACTATAAAAATAAAAACTACTATTATGAATGGGAAAAGTTATCACAAGACTTGAAACTTTATTTTGGGAAGCCATTTTTGGATGTATTATTCAAACTTAGTCCTACTATTTCTTTAGAACCTCCATTTTTAAGAAAATAATTTAGCAGTATTAAACATATCTATAACCCAATCCTAGTATTACTTTTAGAAGATTTCTTTAATAACTTGGACTTATATCCATGCGATCTTTTTGAAACCGAAAAAGTATTTAAAAGAGGTAAAAACAATCAGCATTGTATTAATAAAATATGCGATTATTATGATGAAGAATGTGCTATTTTAGAAAGACTAAAAAATAGATCTACAACAAATATCATTGGTTATTACCGTTGTCCTCACTGTGATATGCTTTACAGCTTAAGTTATTTTACTGACAAAAGTTTAAGTAAAAGACCTCGAATTATTGAATTCGGAACATTATTATTAGATAGACTAAAAAAATATGTGAAAGAGGATGCTTCTATATACCAAATCAAAAAATCACTTGGGGTACATGAATTTACTTTACTAAAGCTTATTGACGACTTAGATTTAACTGTATCCATCCGACCAAACCATCTCTATCAGACTAGGAGAGGAGTTATTTTTAACCATCAGCTGTTTTTATATTTCTCCCAGTTGTTGGGCAGCAGTTGATAAAGGTGTTTCTGTTTGTG
>QNXU01000309.1 GCA_003973485.1 Bacteroidota bacterium
GGGGATGCTATGTTGATTATTTAATTTCAATACTATATAAATAGAACTGCTATGCAAAAGATTAAAAGCATAGCAGTTTTATTTTTTACTTAGAACAAACATTTCTTCGAAACACGCTGTTAGCCCATAAACAACAGTAAATCCAATTTCAGATGACAGTTTTACCCTATAAAGACAAGGAAACAGGCAAAAAGCAACAAGTGGCTGATATGTTCGACAACATCAGCCATAAATACGATTTCCTTAATCACTTTCTAAGTTTAGGAATCGATATCAGATGGAGAAAGAAAGCAATTAAATTATTGAAAGAAATCCATCCTAAGCAGATTTTGGATATTGCAACTGGAACAGGTGATTTTGCAATTGAATCTTTGAAATTAAATCCTGATCATGTGACAGGGGTTGACATTTCTGAAGGCATGTTAAGTGTTGGAAGAGAGAAATTGAAAAAAAGAAAGTTGGATGACAGAATCACACTCACCTCAGGTGATTCAGAAAACCTTCCTTTTGAGGATAATAAGTTTGATGCAATCATCGTTGCTTTTGGGGTAAGAAACTTTGAAAACCTTGAAAAAGGGTTATCAGAAATGTTTAGGGTATTAAGACCAGGTGGAAAAGTAGTGGTTTTGGAATTTTCCAAGCCTAAAAGCTTTCCGTTTAAACAGCTCTATAATTTCTATTTTAAAAATATCTTACCTACTTTAGGCAAAACAATTTCAAAAGATAATGCAGCCTATACTTATCTACCTGAATCGGTTAAGTCATTTCCAGATGGAAAAGATTTTACTTCAATTTTGGATAAATTAGGCTTCAAAGACACTGTATGCAAACCGCTAACTTTAGGAATCAGCTCAATTTACACGGGAATAAAGTAGCCTTAATTGTATTAGGGCTATTATTTAGTTTTCAAGCTTCTGCTCAATATTACGAGAAAGAAAACTTACCGAACTATGATGAACAATTGATTCATTATGGCTTTTATTTGGGGGGACATACAGCCAATTTGAAAGTAAGGTATAATGAAGCTTTCCTAACTAATGAATTTGACTCTCTTCATTCTGTAATACCACAAAGCACACCAGGCTTCACTGTTGGTTTTATTTTCAACTTAAGAATTGCACAATATTTAGACTTTAGAACAATGCCAGGTGTAGGGCTTTACCAATATACACTGAACTATAATACCTACGACCAAGCTGAAGAAATCACCTACCAAGGAGAAAAAGAAGCATTCTACGCAGAACTCCCACTTTTATTAAAATATAAATCTCAAAGAAGAAAAAATTTCAGAGCCTATATGGTTGGTGGAGCAAAGCCTTCATTCGAAGTAAGTGGCAAAAGACCGTCTGAAATAAATGAAGATGTTTTATTAATTAATACATTTAATCTTGCTTTAGAAGTAGGTTTTGGAATCGATATCTATTACGAGTTATTCAAATTTTCTCCTGAAATCCGTTTTTCTAGAGGATTGACTAATGCGCTTTTTGACAGACAGAATAGTTATAGTAGTCCGATTAATGAATTGGTAACTAATAGTGTTTCTATCTATTTCCAGTTTCAATAGATTACTCTAAAGTTCAAAATTCCTGAACAAAACAGAAGTTATAAAATATTGCCTATAAATTAACAATAGGTGCCATACTAAAAGTATCTTCCTTATCAGATGGATTTATTCTCAGTATATTGGATACCACTAAATTCACTAAAATCAAAGAAGCTTTATAACGATTCAATTTAGAAATTTCTTGGAATTTAGACACAGTAATGGATTCATGCTCGCCTAAATATTCCAATAAGACTTTTTCTTTTTCTTGAATCTGTAGCACTCTACCATTTTTCCTTTGGGAAAACTTAATAACATTTCGAACTTCCTTGCTGGCTTGAATGCTTTTGTCGGCTAATCGGACATAGGCTTTTCCCCAATCAGTATTTTCATCAGGCAAGGCATAATGCGGCTTTTTCTTACTTTCTGCCACTTCATAATGCACAACAGCCCTACTTTCATCTTCATCTAAAGGAATAATATTATACTCATATTTGAGCCTAGGCTTACAAAGTTTTGCTAATGCTTTGTTCAAAACATATATTTCTTCCTCTGCATATTTCACTCCAGGAATATTGCCATTATCATCAACACCGATTAAGACATTTCCACCTTTTGTATTAGCAAAAGCCACAAACTCTCGTACTATTTTTTCGGGATGAGCAGCTTTTCTTTTGAATTCAAGCGTTTCTCCTTCGCCTCGTCTGACTAATCGATATAGGTCTTTTAGCTCCATTACTAGAAAGTAATATTATCCATAACCAAAAGTGGGAACAATCGGTTTGATAAATCTATTAAAAAAAGAATAATTAGGAGGCGAAAATATCCTCGTCTCTTTTGAAAGATTTGAATTCCAATGCATTACCACTAGGATCCAAAAAGAACATTGTAGCTTGCTCGCCAGGCTCTCCTTTGAAACGAATATAGGGTTCGATGACAAAATCTGTTTTAGCTGCTTTCAATCTATCTGCCAAATCATGCCATTGCTGCCATTCCAATATCACACCAAAATGCTTAATCGGAACAGACTTTCCATCCACAGGATTTGCTGCTGGCTCTTGAATAGGCTGATCAGTTAAGTGAGCTGTTATTTGATGACCATATAAATCAAAATCAATCCACCTTTCGGAAGTTCGTCCTATTTTACAATTCAGTACTTCTTCGAAAAACTGGCGAGTCGCTTTTAAATCTGTTACGGGAAAAGCCACATGAAATGGTCTGATATTTTTCATTTCAATTAAAGTAAATATGAAATATTTGACATTAAAAAGCAGTCAGTGAAAACATAATCAACTGACTGCCTCATATTTTTGATAATAATTTTATACGCCTTCTGCCTCTACTTCTTTCACATCATTAGGCAACATCCTTTTTAAAAGATTTTCAATCCCTGCCTTTAACGTAATAGTAGAAGAAGGACATCCACTACAAGAACCTTGCAATAATACTTTCACCTTTTGGTTATCTTTATCATAAGAATGGAAAGATATAGCACCACCATCTTGCTCTACAGCTGGTTTGATATACTCTTCTAAGATGTTTTTGATTTGCTCTTCTAATTCAGCATTCTCACTGGTATTCGGTTCCTCAAATAAATCTTTGGCTTGCAATTCAATTACTCTTTTGCCAGACTCCAAAAACTCTTTAATAGTATCCTTTACATCATTTTGAATTTCAATCCATTCATATTCCGGTTTTTTAGTAACTGTAACGAAATTACTCATATAAAAAACCCTATCCACATACTCCTTTTTGAAGAGAATTTCTGCTAAAGGTGCTTGAGCTGTATCTTCTATAGTTGGAAAATCAAATGAATCCCCTTCTGGCACTAACATTTGATTAGTAGCGAATTTCAATGAATTCGGATTCGGATTGGCTTCCATATAAATGGTAACAGGTTGTTGTGTCTGCGTACTCATCTTCTCTTTTTATATTTTTAAATTTATTTATTTGCAGGAACGTCATCGGGCACATTTAGTTCACCTTCAGACTTAGCAATTAATGTAGAAACAGTAGCATCGCCCGTAACGTTCACCACAGTTCTAAACATATCCAAAATTCTATCAACAGGGAAAATAATAGCTACCCAAGCAGGATTTAAGCCTACTGAATTTAATACGATAATCATCATCACTAAACCAGCACTTGGCACTGCTGCAGAACCAATAGAAGCTAATGTGGCAGTTAATACAATGGTCAACTGCTGTCCTAAGGTTAAATCCACCATGTGTAACTGCGCCAAGAAAACCACAGCTATAGCCTGATACATGCTGGTACCGTCCATATTGACCGTTGCACCAATAGGCAATACAAAACTGCTTATCTTTTTTGAGGCACCCATATTTTCTTCTACACATTCCATGGTTACAGGTAATGTAGCGGCACTACTTGAAGTTGAAAATGCCAAAAATTGGGCTGGGCTTATTCTCTTTAAAAATTCTCTGTAGGTTAATTTTTTAATAAAGAGGGATACTATCAAGGGATATAACACAAATATCATGAATAGCAATCCAACTAGTAAGGTGATAGAATAACTTCCAAGTCCTTTGAAAATTTGCAATACTTGAGCTGGGGTATCTGCCATTTTAGCTATGACTCCCGCTAAAAGTGCAAAGACAAAAAACGGAGCTGCTTTCATAATGATATCCACCATTTTCAGGATAACTTCATTAGCACCATTTACAAAACTAATCACACCTCCTACTTTATCATTAGGCAACATAGCCAAACAAATTCCAAAGAATAAAGCAAAGAAAATGACCTGTAACATATTGGCATTACTGCTAAAAGCACCAAAAACATTTTCAGGTACCATATCTACAAAAAACTTTAGTGGCCCTTGGTTACTGGTTTCCTCAGCAGATTGAGACAATTGATCAACTTTTTCATTTGAAGTTTCAGCAACAGTTCTCAATGAATCCATTGCATCTTCGCTCATTGTGGAATTCACCAACTCCTGGTATTCTTGCTCTTTGAGGAAAGAACGTCCATCTTTTGGTCTGGGAACATCAGGGTTTTCGCTAACCCAT
>QNXU01000264.1 GCA_003973485.1 Bacteroidota bacterium
GGAATTATGGGGGCTATGATTGTGCTGTGGCTGGGCGGAAGCAGTATCAATATCATGTCAGCCATTGGGATGGTGGTGATGCTGGGAATCATGGTAAATGATGCCATTTTGAAAGTAGATACTATGAACCGCAATTTAAAAGCCTTTGAAAATAAAGATAAAGAAAGCGTTTATGAAGCCATCTTTTCAGCCGGGAAAATCAGATTAAAGCCTATTCTAATGACATCTATCACAACGCTTTTAGCATTAAGCCCAGTCTTGCTCTCTGGTGGATTGGGAGCTGAATTACAAAAACCATTGGTGTTAGCTGTTATGGGTGGTTTGACTATAGGTACATTTACCGCATTGTATTTTGTGCCTTTGGTTTATTATCATGTGAGCCCCCTAGCCCCCAATGGGGGAAATTAGGTACATGCTAAAAGAGGTGTTTTCATTAATAAATATTGAAGTGGCTTTGGAAAAGTCAGAAGTTGGTAGCTGGAATCAGGAAGTTTGCTTAGTGCCGAAGGTCAGACCTAACATAATATTATCTAGCATCCGCCTCCAAATACTCCTCTCCTGTCATAATCGGGTCTAAATTTTCCAGTTCTTCCATAGTAAAGATTCGTGAGCGAATAATAAACCGAATGCCCATTGGGATTTCCAATGAAAAACTAGAACCTCTGCCTTCTGTTACATCTAAAGTAAGATGCGTATGTTTCCAGTATTCAAATTGATCCTTACTCATAAAGAAATCGCAGCCGTAAACCTGTCCCATCCAAACATCCCCTCCTCCTACTTTGAAATCACCTTTTTCAAAGCACATGGGTGAAGAACCATCACAACAGCCCCCACTCTGGTGAAACATCAAATCACCAAACCTATCTCTTAATTTATCTATTACTTCTATTGCTCTGTCGCTTATTGATACTCTTTCCATTACTATTCTAATTTCTGGTTATAAATAAGGTCACTCCTACGGAGTTTGAGTGGGTAATTTAAGTTTGTAATTACCATAATTTGACCCCTCTGGGGCCAATCACTATAAATTGATTGGTTCTGTCCTAATATGCAAATAAGAATATGATATGAAGTTATTTAACATCCTAGTCACAACACATAAGCATAATATTTTAAGTCCCGGAGGGACGAACTTATGGTAACTCCAACCATTGAAAAAACATAAGTTCCGTAGGAACGACCTTATTTTCTATTAGAAAATATAGGCTGTAAGTATATTTCCCTACCTACAACCTATAATATCTTACTTAAAACATTCTACTAAAAGAAACCTAATTTATTCTTATCATAAGAAATCAACATATTTTTGGTTTGTCTGTAGTGATCCAACATCATTTTGTGGTTCTCTCTACCGAAACCTGATTTCTTATAGCCTCCAAATGGTGCATGCGCAGGGTATGCATGATAGTTATTTACCCAAACACGCCCCGCTTTCACAGCTCTAGGCACCTGATATAACTCATGAGCATCTCTACTCCATAAGCCTGCACCTAATCCATACATCGTATCATTGGCAATTTCAATAGCTTCCTCAGTGGTTTTGAAAGTACAAACAGAGGTCACTGGTCCAAAAATTTCTTCTTGGAAGATGCGCATTTTATTGTGACCTTTAAAGATGGTCGGCTGAATGTAGTAGCCGTTTTCCAATCCAGAATTTAAGCTTGCTTTATCACCACCACAAAGTACCTCAGCACCTTCTTGTTTTCCGATGTCCAGATAAGAAAGAATTTTTTCAAATTGATCATTTGAAGCTTGAGCTCCCATCATGGTGTCTTCTGCTAAAGGATGCCCCATTTTAATAGCTTTTGTACGCTCCACTACTCTTTTTAAGAATTCATCGGCTATGTCTTCATGCACCAATATCCTGGAAGGACAAGTACAAACTTCACCTTGATTTAGGGCAAACATCACAGCACCTTCTATACATTTATCCAAGAATTCATCATCTTTATCCATAACGGATTTCATAAAGATGTTTGGTGATTTACCTCCCAATTCCATGGTCACTGGAATAAGGTTTTCGGAAGCATATTGCATAATCAAACGACCTGTGGTAGTTTCTCCTGTGAAAGCAACTTTTGCAATTCTGTCAGATTGAGCCAATGGCTTACCCGCTTCTGGGCCAAAGCCTGTTACTACATTCAATACACCAGCTGGTACTTCATCCTGAATCAATTCCATTAAAACCATCAGAGAAGTTGGTGTTTGTTCCGCTGGTTTAACCACCGTGCAGCAACCTGCCGCTAAAGCCGGTGCAATTTTCCAGGTTGCCATCAATAATGGAAAATTCCACGGGATAATTTGTCCCACAACGCCTAAAGGTTCTTGTAAATTTATACTTACGGTATGCTCATCATGCTCTGAAATTGAGCTTTCATCCGCTCTGATGGCTCCAGCAAAATATCGGAAATGATCTACACAAAGTGGCAAATCAGCAGCCCTACATTCTCTTAAGGCTTTTCCATTATCAATGGTTTCTACTCTTGCCAGCATCTCAAGATTTTCCTCGATGATATCAGCAATTTTCAAAAGCACATTGGCTCTAGCTGCCGCAGATGTTTTTGACCAGGTTTGAAAGGCTTTATGGGCTGCATCAATCGCTCTATTTACATCCTCCTTTGTTCCTCTGGCGGCTTTGGTAAAAGCTTTGCCGTCAACCGGACTAATGTTATCAAAATATTCTCCATTTGTGGGTTTTACCCATTCTCCACCAATGAAGTGGTCATATTGCGTCTTGAAGGTAGGGCGCTCTACCGTTTTTTGAGTTTTTTCTAAAGTTTCCATAGTAATTTATTTTAATTTCTAATTTTCCCCAATTTCCTCCTTTAAATTCTTATTTGTTTTGTTAAGCGTATGAATCATTTTGCTTTCCATCTAATTTTTAGAATATCATAAAATTTACTAAATTGGATGACTGCTTGAGGGCATTAATAAACCTGTCAGGTTTAAGATTTTAAACACTGACAAAAGCTTGTCGTTTCATTAATTATTAATTAGAGAAACCTGACAGGTTTTAGAAACCATAAAGGTTAATCCTATAAAAATATGAACAAAGCAATCCGACCATACCAAGTACCTGTAGGAAATGAGAATTCACTTTTCACTTTAGTGGAAAACCGTACTGCCTATACTTATGATAGTTGCGAACTGAATGTATTTGAAACTCATCAACAAGCAAAAGATGTGAAGTTGGTTTTCAACGACTTTGTATTCACTTCCATGCTGAGAGGCAAAAAAGTAATGCATCTAGAAAATAAAGAGGCTTTTGATTATCTACCTGGCGAATCCGTAATAGTAGGCCCAAATGAAGTAATGGAAATAGACTTCCCTGAAGCCAAAAAAGGACAACCAACTCAATGCATTGCCCTGGCCATTTCCCAACAATTAATAGATTTTACTTTGGATATGTTGAATGAAAAACATCCGAAAGTAATGGAAAAGGAGCAATGGCAAATTGATCCTAGCATTCATCATATAATTAATAATCAGGAGTTGATTAATACGGTGGATAGAATCATTAAAATTTCCAGAACAGAGGACGGCACTACCAAGGATTTATATGTGGATTTGGCGATGAAGGAAATGATCATTCGATTAATGCAAACACAGGCTAGACATGTATTTACCTCCTCTCCTAAAGCTTTAGCCTCGCATCATCCTTTGGCTTATGCCATTCACATTATTCAAAATAAAATCAACGAGAAAATAGATTTCGACCGATTGGCAAATGCTGCTTGCATGAGTAGAGCCACTTTCTTTAAAAAATTCAAAGAAGCTTTTGGATATACACCAGGACAATATGTGTTGTCTGAAAGAATAAAATTAGCTAAAAAGTGGTTAAAAAAAACCAATAGCAGTATTTCCGAGGCTTGTTTTAATTCAGGATTTGAAAACCTTTCACATTTCACCAGTACGTTTAAGAAAGAGGAAGGTATTTCTCCATCAGTCTATAAAAAGCAGTATAAAGGAAGTGGTTCATTTTTGAATTAAGGGATTTGTAATTTACTTGACTTAGAAACTAGTTATTTTAGAATCCTTGCTACCCCTTAGGGATGCCCATGGCTCAATCGAGGACTAAACATTGTGGGAAAACTACTTAATAATATGCAATCCCTACTGTCTTCCTTTTTTAAATAAATGATATTTTAAGGAATATGCATTAGACATTGTAATTGGATATTTTGCTAATATACTGTCATTTTCAATCACATACACAATCGAACGATAACTGTAAAAGGCTTGCTTTTTAAATAATTGTTTTTCGTCAATAAAAACATAATCTCTATCGAAATTACTTCGATTAATCAATGTTTTCTCCTTTGTCTCATCAAATAATAAAATAAATGTTATGTTTTTGTAGATGGTCTCTAAATTTAAAAGTTGGTCAACCCAATGGTGATCACAATATAAGCACTCATTCAGATCGTAAATAACTACATATCTATTCTGTTGAGTTACACTTAATTCATGAAGATAAACCTGCAGTTGCGATAGTTCATTATCCTCAACTGAAATTTCAT
>QNXU01000286.1 GCA_003973485.1 Bacteroidota bacterium
AATTTTTTCTTGCTTGTTCATGTCGTTTATATTTATAGTATGATTTTAAATTGATTTATATGTGTGGGTATGCTTTAAGAGTAAGGAAGTCTTCAAAATCCTCGCTCTTTACTAGGTTTTTTAATAAGTCTCTAGCGATTGCGAGCTTTCCAGTTTCCACTCTTTCCTGACCTAGCATTTCTTTTACTTTCTCGGTTTCTTCTTCCAACAGCATACAGAAAAGAGCTCTATTAAATATTTTTCCATTTTTGAAGGATACTTGATGTTGATACCATTGCCATAATTGAGCTCGGCTGATTTCTGCTGTAGCGGCATCTTCCATAAGATTATAAATGGCTGCCGCGCCAGTTCCCTGCAACCAAGATTCAATGTATAAAAGCGCAACATTGATGTTCATTCGAACTCCTTTTTCAGTCACTTCTCCATACATCACATTTGGACTTGTTAAAGCAGAAGGTGTGGTGCTAAATTCCTCTCTGAGTAAATGTTTTTGATGAGGTTTATCCCCAATAATTTGATCGAATACAGCTTCAACTGCTGGAATTAAGGCAGGATGCGCTACCCAGCTTCCATCATATCCTGCTAAAGCTTCTTCGGTTTTGTCATTTCTTACTTTGTCGAAAATTTTCTCGTTTTGTTCTTTATCTTTAGTTGGGATAAAAGCAGACATTCCACCTATGGCATGCGCACCTCTTTTATGACAGGTTTTTACCAACAGATTGGCATAAGCTTTCATAAAAGGAACTTGCATAGTCACTTGATTTCTGTCAGGCAGAATGTAATCTGGTTTATCTCTAAATTTCTTGATAAAGCTGAAGATGTAATCCCATCTCCCTGCATTCAAACCCGCCATGTGGTTTCTCAATTCATAAATGATTTCTTCCATTTGGAAGGCTGCGGTAATGGTTTCCACCAAAACAGTGGCTTTTATAGTGCCAACTGGAATTCCTAATTCGTTTTGGGCAAATACAAATACTTCATTCCATAACCTAGCTTCACATCTGTGTTCTAATTTTGGCAAATAAAAGTAAGGACCACTTCCATTTCTAATCAATTCATGTGCATTGTGGAAAAAGTATAATCCGAAATCGAAAAGTGAAGCGGAAATCTGCTCTCCATTCACTAAAAAGTTTTTCTCGGATAAATGCCATCCTCTAGGTCTCACTTTTAGAACAGCAGTTTTGTCTTTTAATTTATAAGTCTTGCCATTGTCTGCAGTAAAGTCAATTTGTTTTCTGATTGCATCATATAGGTTTTGCTGTCCATCGGTTATGTTTTTCCAGGATGGACTGGTGGCATCTTCAAAGTCAGCCATAAAAACCTTTGCACCTGAGTTTAGTGCATTGATGATCATTTTCCGATCTACAGGGCCAGTAATTTCTACTTTTCTATTCTGTAGGTCTTTTGGTAATGGAGCAATTCTCCAATCAGGATCATTACGAATATGCTCTGTGGTTTTCGGGAAGTCCAAATCTTTACCATGTTTGATTTGGTCATAGACTTGCTCTCTTCTGCCTAAAAGTTCCAATCTTCTTTCATTGAACCTTTCATGCAGTTTATTCAGAAATGAAATGGCTTCATCTGTCAATATGGTAAAGCCTTCATTTTCCTTTTTAGTTTTTCTTAATTGTGCTGATGTAGTTTCCATTTGATTATCAGTTTTTTATGTGATTGATATTTCAAATGTAGGCCAGCGAAAAATAAATAACAAGCGAATATTCGCTATTGGATTTTATTCGCTATATTAGCGAATGATTTTAAAAGAAGCAGTGAGTAAATAGGGCAACGAAAAAAAAATGAAAAAACTTTCTTCGCTTTTTAGGAGAATGATTGAAAGCTGAATTTTTTGTTTTTTTAATCTAAGAACTATTAATTCAATTATTTTTTTATCAAGTTATTGCAGTCTTTCTAACCAGAGACTGGTCAGTCTTGGGCTGAAAATTAAATTAAAGTAGATAATAATTTAGATTTCTTTGCGAAAACTTTGCGGCTCTGCGTCTTAGCGAGATATTTTTAGCGTCAAAGACGCCTGCGGTCGATTTTATTATATAGTAGAAAAAGAAAAAGCCTACCTGGCTTGAGGGTATTAAAACAACTAAAAATGGCTATATCTCAAGAAAATGTAAAACTGATTTTTGGTTTGAAAGTACGACAGCTACGCTTAGAAAAAGGCTTGTCTTTTGCCGAATTATCAAAGCAAACAGGCTTGTCCGCATCTTATTTAAACGAAATAGAAAAAGGCAAGAAATATCCTAAAATTGAGAAGATCAATATACTATCGGAAGCATTGGGAGTCAGTTTTGATGACCTAGTTTCCCTGCAATTAAGTAAAAAGCTGGCGCCACTTGGAGAATTATTACAATCCAACTTATTCAAAGAATTGCCTTTAGAATTATTTGGTATAGAACCCCCTCATTTATTGGATTTATTAAGTAATGCTCCAGCTAAACTAGGCGCTTTTATAAGTACATTGATTGAAATCAGTAGAAATTACGGTCTAAGAGTTGAGAGTTTATATCTCAATATGTTGCGTTCGTTTCAAGAAATGCATGATAATTATTTTGAAAGCATAGAAGAAGATGTGGAAGCTTTTAGGAATCAGTTTTTTAAGGGGATTTCTTATCCTTATTCTTTTCAACAGTTAGAAGAAATCTTAAAATCAGAATACCATTACCAGGTTTTACCTAAGGGATTGGAATATCAGCAGGAACTCAAGCCTTTGCGTTCTATGACTATACCAGGTGAAAAGCCACAGTTGTTGATGAATCCTAAATTAACCGAATCGCAGAAACTGTTTACTATGGCAAAGGAGCTAGGCTATCAAAATCTAAAATTAAGTCCGCGACCTTTTACTTCCAGCTGGATTTCTGTGAATTCTTTTGAAGAGGTATTAAACAATTATAAAGCTTCCTATTTTGCTTGTGCATTGGCATTGCCCGAAAAATCTATTGTTGAGGACCTAAGAAAATTCCTTTCAGAACCACATTTTAATGCAGATTTATTATTAAATATATTGGAAACCTACCAATGCACTCCTGAGATGCTGATGCACAGAATGACTAATTTATTACCTAAGGTTTTTGGCATAAAAGAATTGTTCTTTTTGCGTTTCAGTACTTCCAATGAAGAAAATTTCAAGCTTACGAAGGAAATGCATCTTTCTGGACTTCATAATCCGCATGGAACTGCATTGGATCAACACTATTGCAGAAGATGGGCTTCTATTGAGATTTTAAAAGAGCTACGTAATCAGGAGCGAGAGGAGGATGATAGTGTTAAATGTAAAGTACAGCGTAGTCAGTATGTGGATTCTGAAAACGAATATTTGATTATTAGTTTAGCTAAACCTAGCAATAAAAATATAGGACAAAACAGTAGTGTGTCTATTGGCTTATTAATCAATCCAGCCATGAAGCGCAAAGTAAAATTTCATAATGATCCTGTGATTCCAATTCGAATAGTGAATGAAACTTGTGAGACTTGTCCGCTTTACGATTGTCAAGAAAGGGCGGCTCCAGCACAGGTTTATGAGGAAGCCCAACAGTTGAATGCAATGAAGAAGGCAGTGGCATTATTAACTAGGCAATAGCTTAAGAGCTTTTCCAAAGTTTCAAACTTTGGAAAAGTTGATGTCAAATCCTTCTGTAACTTAAGATACAACTTGAATTCTTTTAATGGTTAAATTTATAGGTATAAACCACTAAAAGAAAAGTTATGAAAGCCAATATGGGATTTGCTGATAAAATCATTAGAATTTTATTAGCCATAACAGTAGGAGTATTGTATTACTTTGGAGCGATTTCTGGAACTCTAGCCATCATTTTAGGAGTTTTAGCGATTGTGTTTGTAGTAACTAGTTTTATAAGTTTTTGTCCGCTTTATTATCCTTTTGGGATATCAACAAGAACTAAAAAATCTTAGAATTTGCTAATCGATTTTTTTCAGTAGTCAAATGCTATTTAAGGAAATACTTTTTTGAGATTTACCCTTAAAAATCCCTTTCAAAGCGTATATTTGCCTACATGATTTCCAAAAAATCGAAATACGCCATCAACGCACTAGTCCATTTGGGTAGAAAATATGGAGACGGTCCTACCTTAATCAGTACCATAGCAGAGGAAGAAAATATTCCGCAGAAATTTTTGGAAGCCATACTCCTCGAATTAAAAAACGATGGCATTTTAGGCAGTAAAAAAGGAAAGGGTGGAGGTTATTACCTTCGAAAAGAGCCTGAAACTGTAAACTTAGCTCAAGTATTAAGATTATTTGATGGTGCTATTGCCTTACTTCCTTGTGTTACTTTTAAATTTTATGAACGTTGTGAAGAATGCAAGGATGAAGAAACTTGTTCTATTCGTGAAGCCTTTTTAAAAGTCCGTAATGAAACAGTGAAGATTTTCAAAAACCAAACCCTCAAAGGACTATTGGACAGAGAGAAAAAATTGATAGCTAAGAAGAAGCTGTGGTATTTAGCTG
>QNXU01000241.1 GCA_003973485.1 Bacteroidota bacterium
TTCTTGTAAATGGCAAATAAAAAAAAGGGCCGAAGCCCTTTTTAATATTTTGATAAGATATGTTTAATCTTGAGAACCTATTTTAGCGCCAAGATATTCTCTATTCATTCTGGCAATATTGGATAAATCAATGCCTTTTGGACATTCAGCCGAACAAGCTCCTGTGTTTGTACAAGCTCCAAATCCTTCCTCATCCATTTGAGCAACCATTTTTTGTGCTCTTTCAGCACTTTCTACTTTACCCTGAGGCAACATCGATAATTGTGAGATTTTTGCACTTACGAACAACATAGCTGAAGCATTTTTACAAGCTGCAACACATGCCCCGCATCCAATACAAGTAGCTGAATCAAATGCTTCATCCGCTACTGATTTCGGAATTGGAATTTCATTAGCATCTGGAGTTCCGCCTGTGTTTACACTTACATAACCACCTGCTTGAATTACTCTATCAAATGCACTTCTATCAACCGCTAAATCCTTTACTACAGGGAAAGCCTTTGCTCTCCACGGTTCGATGGTAATGGTTTCTCCATCTTGGAAGCTTCTCATGTGCAACTGACAAGTAGTTACACCTTTTAATGGTCCATGTGGCTCACCATTAATGTACATACTGCACATCCCACAGATTCCTTCTCGGCAATCGTGATCAAAATGTACAGGATCTTCGTCTTTTTCAGTTAATTGTTCATTTAAAACATCAATCATTTCCAAAAATGACATATCTGATGACACACCATCCAACTCATAAGTTTTAAATGCTCCTTTATCTTGATTATTTTTCTGTCTCCAGATTTTTAAGTTAAATTTCATAATTAAAATATTTTTGGTGACTAAAGCTTATTTATAGCTTCTTTGCGTCAGTTTCACATTTTCAAATATCAATTGCTCTTTATGAAGGGTTTCTGGCTTTTCAGGGCCATTAAATTCCCAAGCCGCAACATAAGCGAAATCTTCATCATTACGTTTTGCTTCTCCTTCAGGCGTTTGATGCTCTTCTCTGAAGTGACCTCCACAAGATTCTTCTCTATGCAATGCATCATCTATCATTAATTCACCTAACTCTAAGAAATCAGCTACTCTTGAGGCCTTTTCCAAAGAACTATTGAATTCCTCATTAGTCCCCAATACTTTCACATTTTTCCAGAAATCGGCTCTTAATTCTCTTACCATTTCTTTAGCTTTTTTCAAGCCTTCAGCAGTTCTGGACATACCGCAATAATCCCACATGATTTTTCCTAATTCCTTGTGGTATTGGTCAACAGATTTTGTTCCTTTAATAGAAAGGAGTTTATCTATATTATCTTTTACTGCTTTCTCTGCTTCTTTAAAAGCTTCGTGATCAGTTCCGATTTTTTCGTATTTCTCTCCCGCTAAATAATTGCCTATTGTATAAGGAAGTACAAAATAACCATCCGCCAAACCTTGCATCAAAGCACTGGCTCCTAATCTGTTTGCACCATGATCTGAGAAGTTTGATTCTCCTGTTGCATACAAGCCGTCAACATTAGTTTTCAAATTGTAATCAACCCAAAGACCACCCATGGTATAATGAACGGCAGGATAAATCATCATAGGCTCCTTATATGGATTGCTACCAGTAATTTGCTGGTACATATCAAAAAGGTTACCATATTTTCCCGCAATTGTATCTTCTCCATCTCTATTGATAGCATCTCTAAAATCAAGATATACTGCTTTTCCAGATGAATTTACTCCTCTACCTTCATCACAAACATATTTTGCATTTCTTGAAGCCACATCACGAGGTACCAAGTTACCAAATGCTGGATATTTAGTTTCCAAATAATAATCTCTCTCATCCTCGCTTAAGTCGTTCGGATGAATTTCTTTATTTCTTATTTTCTCTGCTAATTCTTTTGTTTTAGGCACCCAAACTCTACCATCATTTCTTAATGATTCTGACATCAAGGTAAGTTTAGATTGGTGGTCACCACTAACAGGAATACAAGTTGGGTGAATTTGAGTATAGCAAGGATTTGCCATTAAAGCACCTTTTTTGTGTGCTCTCCAAGCAGCCGTTACGTTTGAACCCATTGCATTAGTTGACAAGTAAAACACGTTACCGTATCCACCTGAAGCTAAAACAACTGCATGAGCACTATGTGATTCTATTTTTCCTGTTACTAAGTTACGAGTTACTATACCTCTGGCTTTTCCATCTACCATCACAAGATCTAGCATTTCAGTTCTTGGGAATAGCTCTACTTTACCATTAGCAACCTGACGGCTCAAAGCACTGTAAGCTCCTAATAATAATTGCTGACCAGTCTGACCACGAGCATAAAATGTACGGGAAACCTGCGCTCCACCAAAAGAACGGTTGGCTAACAATCCACCATATTCTCTTGCAAAAGGAACACCTTGTGCAACACATTGATCAATAATGTTAACACTTACTTCAGCCAATCTGTAAACATTGGCTTCTCTTGAGCGATAATCACCACCTTTAATTGTATCATAGAATAAACGATAAACACTGTCACCGTCATTCTGATAATTTTTAGCGGCATTAATACCGCCCTGTGCAGCAATTGAGTGAGCTCTTCTAGGACTATCTTGAAAACAAAATGCTTTTACATTGTATCCTAACTCAGCTAAAGATGCCGATGCAGAAGCTCCGGCCAAACCAGTTCCCACTACAATTACATCGTATTTACGCTTATTAGCTGGATTCACCAGCTTTACATTAAATTTATGATTCGTCCATTTTTCTGCTAATGGACCTTCAGGTATTTTTGATTCTAAATTCATAGTACAGTAATTATCCTTAACTATTGAAAAACATGATTAATGGAATGATTGCAAATGCAGCCGGAATAAGGATTGCATAAACGATTCCTAATTTTTTAATAAATGGCGTGTATTTTTTATGGTTAATTCCAAGTGTTTGAAAAGCGCTTGAAAATCCATGCGATAAGTGAAAAGCTAATCCCACCATACACACTACATAAAGTGCAACATACCACCACTGACTAAATGCTGCATTAACAACTGAGTATAGGTCTTTGTTTCCAGCAGTATCGGGTTGAATTGAACCCCAGTGCATTTCATACCAAAAACTTCTCATGTGGATTACCAAAAAAACAAAAATAATGAAGCCTAAAATGCCCATGTTTCTAGAAGAGAAAGAACTATTGGCAGATCCCTTTACTTTTTCATAACCAACAGGTCTTGCTTTTTTGTTTTTTACCGACAATGCAATGGACATTAAAATATGAATTAATATAAATGCATATAATCCATAAGATGTAAATTTAATCAGCGGATTAGTGGTCATAAATTTCGCATAAGCATTAAATGCCAAACCGTTATCACCAGCTAATAACTGAAAATTTCCAATTAAATGGACAACCAAAAAAATGATTAAAAACAAACCGGTAAGTGACATCACCAGTTTCCTACCGATTGTACTCGTTAAAGTGTCAGAAAGCCAACTCATATATTTTATTTTAATTTTTAGAGGTTTATAATAAAATGTTCGTCTCAAAGTTACATTTGGAACATTTAGAAAACAATTGTGTTTTCTATTTTAAACAATTCTAAATAATATAGGTATTTTTAATATTTTCATCTAACTTTTTATGAATTCTAATTGTTTTAATGAAAAAAGAACATATTTTCATAATTTAACGTTTTAAGTTCTCCAATTAAAAGCAACCTGTGAAAAAAGTAATCCTCATTATATCATTGATTATCTTCGGTTTATCTAACTCATACGCTACACACATTAGAGCTGGAGAAATAACTGCAAGAAGATTAGGTTGTAGTGGACTAACTTATGAATTTACTTTAACTGCCTACAGAGACACTGGTTCGGATATTCTTTTTGGGAATGGAGAATTTAATTTTGGTGATGGGGAATCAATCATGTTAAACCCTGATGGATTCAACAGAAAAGAAATTATAGATGATGAAATCGAATTAGTAGAGTTTAAAATTGAACATACTTATTCATCTAATGGCGATTACACTGTTTCTTATGTGGAAGATTTCAGAAATGTTGGAATTATAAACATGAGTAATTCTGGTTCAGTATCTTTTTATGTAGAGACGATTATTCGAATAGATCCTTTTTTTGGCTGTAATAGCACCCCTGTGTTTTTAATCCCACCTGTTGACAAAGGTGCTGTTGGCGTTTTATTTTACCACAACCCGGGTGCATTTGACATTAATGGAGATAGTATTGCTTTCAAAATGGTAACTCCTCAAAGTAGAGAGGGAGTTGATGTTCCTAATTTTAGATCTCCTGAAGTAGCTGCTGGTGGTCAAAATAGTCAACAAACTGGCCCTGCTACATTAACCTTAGATGAAATATTAGGTGATTTGATTTGGGATGCTCCTGGAATGAAGGGTGAGTTTAATATTGCATTCATTGCAGAAGAATGGAGAAAGATTTCTGGTGAATGGCGATTTTTAGGTAGTGTTACTCGTGATATGCAAAT
>QNXU01000144.1 GCA_003973485.1 Bacteroidota bacterium
AAAGGATGTGTTTGAAAGAATACAATCCCACAAACAGAAACACCTTTATCAACTGCTGCCCAACAACTGGCAGAAATATAAAAACAGCTGATGGTTAAAAAATAACTCCTATCCTAGTCTGATAGGGATGGTTTGGTCGGATGGATACACACATTTCGAAATTTTCGATAAAAATGGATCAAAACAACCCATTAAATTCTAAAAAATGAAAAAAACACTTTTAATCATACTCATCATTCTTTCTGCCTGCAAGGAAAAAGAGAAAACAAAAATTACATCAACAGATGTAAATAATGATTCTATTGCACAAATAGCACGTATTGAAAAAAATCTGTTACCAGTACATTACTTAAAGGGATTAGATCATAAAAAGTCAATACCTCAAGTAATGCAAGAAGATAACATTGCAGGGGTAAGTATCGCCTTTTTTGATAATGGTAAGATCTCTTGGCAAAAAACCTATGGGTATTCCAATCTTTCAGATTCTATAAAGGTTACCCCCAATACCGTCTTTAACGGTGCTTCTTTAAGTAAACCTGTTACCGCATTAGCAGCCTTAAATTTAGTGGAAAAAGGTGTTTTATCATTAAATGATGACATTAACAAGCATCTTAAAGGATGGAAAGTTCCTGAAAATGAATTCACTGAACAAGAAAAAGTAACCCTCAAGCGACTTATTGGACATACAGCAGGTTTTGAAAGATACGTACAATCATCCTTTTTTCCCAATGAAGAGCTTCCTACCATAGCCCAGATGTTGGCAGGAGAAAAACCTTCCGTTGATCCAGCTGTTTCGGTAGTTTATGTTCCAGGACAAAAGCAAGTGTATTCTAATCCAGGCTATTCAGTCATTGAAAAGCTCATAGAAGATGTTACTGATAAAGCGTTTAATGAGGTCATCACTGAACTGATATTTGAGCCATGCGATATGACCCATAGTTCATTTGAACAACCTGTTCCAAAATACCTTTCACAGCAAATGGCTACAGGATATACTAATGATTTAGAACCCTACCCTTATAAATTGTTTCCTTATAAGGCAGCCGGAGGCATCTGGACCACCCCTACCGATTTAGCAAATTTTTTAGTGACCGTTTTGGATGACCATCATGCAAGTGTCAATACCATACTATCAAAAGGAATGACGGATAGTGTGTTCGCTAAAACCACTGAAAGGCTAGGATTTGCGAAAGTTTACAATGATAAAAGTACTGATTTACTCTTTGAACACTGGGGAAGTAATTCAGGCTTTACCTGTTATATGGTAGGTTCACTTAATCATAAACAAGGTGTGGTTATTATGACCAATAGCGATAACGGAATGTCCTTGATGAGCTATATCGCTAGAGCTGTTGCAGCTGCAAATAATTGGGACTTTTTACAGCCAAAGATATATGATAGGTTTTCAATGAACGAAGTGGAAATGAACAAGTTCAAAGGAAAGTTTAAAGGAGGCGAAGAGATATTAGAATTTGAAGTTATTGAAGAAGAGCTTAATTTTTTAAATGAAACAGGAAACTCATCAAAATTGGTGCCTGTGGCAGAAAATAAATTCATCCAGACAAATAACAACACACTCTATGAGTTCTTAAAAAATAAACAGGGCGAAATAAAGTATGTGCGTATGACCAAGGCAGATGGATACAATAGCGATTATCTAAAACAATAAAAAAATCACATGAAAAGGATTATTCTAATTTTTTTCCTACTTATCAGTATCGGGTTTACCTCATGTAACAGTAAAAATAAAACGATACTAACGGTTAAAGCTAATCAAGTAAATCCAAAGGAACTTGATCGTTTTATCCAGAATCAAATAGATTCACTAAATGTTGCAGGCTTGTCTATTGCAATTATACGCAACAATAAAATCGTTTATAACAATGCTTTTGGGTTTAAAAACCTTGCTACAAAGGAGAAATGCGATCCCGAAACACTGTTTGAAGCTTGTTCCCTGTCTAAACCTGTGTTTGCATACTTTGTTATATTACAAGTTAAAAAAGGTGTCATCAATTTAGATAAACCCCTTTATGAGTATTTACTAAATGCTGATTTGGCAGCTGATGAACGCTATAAAAAAATAACTGCTCGTATGGTATTGTGTCATACATCAGGTTTACCCAATTGGCGTAAGCAAAATGATGGAGAGTTAAAATTATTGTTTGATCCTGGAACCAAATTTGGGTATTCTGGCGAAGGTTACCAATACTTGAAAGATGTTCTGAAACACCTTTTAAACGTTGATGATAAAGGTTTGAATGAACTATTTCTAGAAGAGGTGGCAGAACCATTAAATATTACTACTATGGAATACACTTGGAGAGATGAGTTCTTTTTAAGTAAGGCTTATGGTCATAGAAATGGAGAACCTACACAAAATGGTCCAAAATTTTTAAAGAAAGGAAAAAATGAGTTTGGTGCTGCATATAGCCTTCATACGACTTCCAAAGATTATGCTAAATTTTTAATCCATATGATGAATCCCAAATCAGAAAATGAAGAAATTATTGAAGAGATGCTTTCGTTGCAAGAAGATATCCCAAATGAAGATGGTGAATGGCACCGTAGCATAGCATTTCCCATAAAACAAGTAGATAACTCATTGCGTTATTTTCATTCTGGAAATAATGGAGATTTTAGGGCCTATTGTCAATTTTATAAGAATAAGGGCTATGGTCTGGTTATGTTCAGTAATAGTGATAACTTTTTTTCATCGAATTGTGCACAGAATATTCTTGAGTATTTGGATGATAAATGGTTCTATGTATAGGACGTATAACGATAAATTAAATAGATTAGAATGAAAATATATGGAATCATAACGCTTTGCTTTTTAATAACATTTTGGGTATTGGGAAACTTAAAAAGCAATCAACAGCAACTTATATATCTTGGTCAGACCCCACCAACATCAACACCAAAGATTTTTGCACCAGGACTCATTTCAAAAGAGGATGAATCCGAATTCGGTTCGGTCTTTAATAAAGACGCAACTGAATTTTATTATGGCGTGGACATCAATGGAAAGGCCGAAATACGATACACGTGGTTGGAAGGTAAAACTTGGAGCAAACCTAAAGTATTGTTATCTCACGATAAGTACAGTTTAAACGACCCCTTTCTATCACCCGATGAAAACAGACTTTACTTTATATCTAATAAGGCGTTGGAAAGTGATGATGTTAAAGAAGATTATGATATCTGGTATATAGAACGAGAAGATAATAAGGGGAATCCAAAATTAATTAATGCAGACCCAAATATCAACACCAACAAGAACGAATATTACATATCGTTTGCAAAGAATGGAAGTATGTACTTTTCTTCTAATAAGGATGCTGAAGAAAATAGACAGCATAATTTTAATATCTATTCTTCTAAATTCAAAAATGGAGCATTTTTAAAACCAAAATTACTCGGAGGTTCAATAAACACGAATGCTTACGAAGCCGATGTCTTTGTGTCACCAGATGAATCCTATGTTATTTTTTGTAGCATTAGAAAAGAAGGTTTTGGACAAGGAGATTTATACATCAGTTTTAAGGATGAAACAGGCAATTGGTCAAAAGCCACAAACATGGGAGCAGTCATAAATACAGAAGGTCATGAGCTGTGTCCATTTGTAACCAAAGATGGCAAGTATTTTTTCTACACCAGTAATCAGGATATTTATTGGGTAGATGCGAGTGTAATTCAGCAACTAAAAAACAAACAATTAATAAAATTAAAACACAATAAGTAATGTACCACCCAAGACTTTATGGAGATTTTTATGATATGGGGCTTAAATATGGAAGCCTGCTTTACGAAAAGGCTAATTTTTCTTTGCCAAAAATCAGCAAAGAAAAAATCACTTTCGGCATAGCATCTTACAAAGAATTAAAAAACTTTTCACCTGAAGTAATAGAAGAAATAAAAGGTTTCGCTGAAGGGATTAAAGATAAGCCAGAACATGTAGGTGCTTTTTTATTAAGCCTAGGGGTGTTCAATACTACCGGTCAATGTAGCGTATTTGCATTCAATAACAAAAACGCTGTTGTCTTTGGTAGAAATTATGACATGCTTTACCAGTTTAAAAAGTTTACTGAAAGTAGCTTAATTGCCCCTAAAGACAAATATGCTTATATCAGTCAGTCAGATGTTTTTATTGGGCGCTCGGATGGCATAAATGAAAAAGGGTTAGCCATTGCAATGTCCTTTGTAAATGGAACCATAGTTCAACCTGGCATAAGTTTTCATTTCATCATAAGAAAAATTTTGGAAGATTGTAATTCCACAAAACAAGCAATTGAACTCATTCTAAACACAAAAGTATCTTCTGCCAACAACTTTTTGATTGCTGATAAGACGGGTGATTTAGCTGTAGTGGAATCTTGTCCTCAAAAAGCAATGGTAAGAAAGCCAAATCACCATGAAAATTTTATAACCATAACAAATCAATTTCAAAT
>QNXU01000047.1 GCA_003973485.1 Bacteroidota bacterium
CCTTCTTGAAATAAAAACATCCATCCAATAATGAATAGTAATATCACTAAAATTGGAACAATCAAGATTCTCTTAATCCCATTGGTTAAAATAAGAAATCCTAAAAGTGGGAAAATCAAAAATATACCAGCAAAACGTATGAACGGAAGTATACTGAGCAAAATAATGGCAGTTATAAGAAATTTCAGCTGATTTGTTCGGTAAAACCTCTCTAAGAAATAAAATGACAAAAGCATTACAGCTAAGAAAATTGGCTCAGTCCAAAGAAAGGAGTTTATTAATAAATGTGGAGTTGCAAATATAAGAATGATTAGAAATGAATATCTTATAAGCCTATCTTTAATTATATGAGAGAAATAAACCCCTATGCTTTGAATACATAAATAGGAGAAGAAATTTATCCAGATTATATTTTCTTCACCGAATAAGAAAATAAATATTGGGAAAACTGGTGGCTTTATATTAAATCCTTGTACCAGAAAGAAATTTATTGAATTAATCTCATCGGCTATCTCTACGTACAAATGAGAATCATAAGTGTAGCCCAATCCAAAGAAATTCACGACCCAAAATAAAATTCCGGAAAGAAACAAACTTAAAAAATAATCACTGTTCTTTTTATTGAAATATGAAAAGAAATTTTCAATCATTAAATAAAAAATTAGAATTAAAGAAAGTTATTCAATGATATTGAAAATTTGATTAAAGCAACAAAATTTTTTTCTAGACCCAATTCCATTAAATTTGTCAGCAAATTAAAACGAATCCAAAATTTAATTAATAGATATTATGGCATCAAAATATGACATTATTATAGTGGGCTCTGGCCCAGGTGGTTATGTAGCAGCAATCCGTGCTTCTCAATTAGGCAAAAAAGTGGCTATAGTGGAGAAAGAAAGTTTAGGCGGAATTTGCTTAAACTGGGGTTGTATCCCAACTAAAGCATTATTGAAAAGTGCCAATGTATTCGAATATATCAGCCATGCAGAAGATTACGGAATTACTGTAAAGGATGCAAAAGCTGATTTTTCAGGAATGGTAAAAAGAAGCCGAGGTGTAGCTGATGGCATGAGCAAAGGTGTTCAGTTCTTAATGAAGAAAAACAAAATCGATGTAATTGACGGTTTTGGAAAATTGAAATCAGGAAAGAAAGTAGAAGTAGAAAATGACGGTAAAAAAACCGAATATTCTGCTGACAGCATCATTCTAGCCACTGGCGGAAGAGCTAAAGAATTGCCAAATCTTCCAATTGACGGAAAGAAGATTATTGAATATAGAAAAGCCATGAGCTTGGAAAAACAACCTAAGAAAATGGTTGTAGTGGGCTCTGGTGCAATTGGTGTTGAGTTTGCTTATTTCTATAATGCAATCGGAACAGAAGTTACCATAGTGGAATTTATGGACAGAATCGTGCCAGTTGAAGACGAGGAAGTTTCGAAAGCTTTAGCTAAGACTTACAAAAAAGCAGGCATCAACATTATGACCAGCTCTGAAGTAACTTCAGTAGACACCAAAGGAAGCGGTTGCAAAGTGACTGTTAAAACCAAAAAAGGTGAAGAAAAACTAGAGTGCGATGTCGTGCTTTCTGCTGTTGGAGTGGCTACTAACTTAGAAGGAATTGGCTTGGAAGACGTAGGCGTTTCAACTGATAAAGGAAAAGTATTAGTTGATGATTATTATAAAACCAATGTTGATGGCGTTTATGCAATTGGTGATATCGTTCACGGTCCTGCCTTGGCTCACGTAGCTTCTGCAGAAGGCATTATTTGTGTAGAGAAAATTGCTGGTGAAAATCCTGAACCATTGGATTACAAAAACATCCCAGGTTGTACGTATTGTAGTCCTGAAATTGCATCTGTTGGTTATACTGAAAAGCAAGCGAAAGAAGCAGGGTATGACTTAAAAGTAGGTAAATTCCCTTTCTCTGCTTCAGGAAAAGCAAGTGCTGCTGGTGCTAAAGATGGTTTTGTGAAGTTGGTCTTTGATGCTAAATATGGTGAATTATTAGGGGCTCACATGATTGGAGCTAATGTTACAGAAATGATTGCTGAAATCGTAGCAGTTAGAAAATTAGAAACTACTGGACATGAATTGATCAAAACCGTTCATCCTCACCCAACCATGAGTGAAGCGGTGATGGAGGCTGCAGCGGCTGCTTATGATGAGGTAATTCATATATAAAAAAGAAGTTGAAACCTGTCAGGTTTGTTCTTAATAAAGTATATAAGTTAGCATAACATCATTATGTATAGCTATTGAAAACCTGACAGGTATAAAACTTCAGCATTATCCAAACAAAAAGCTGTTAAGCAGATTTAATTAGTTGAATTTGCCTAACAGCTTTTTTTATTGGGGTATTATCATTTATTTAGCAAATACAATTTTAAAACTATAGCACCAGCAGTTAAAATATCGGAAGAGGTTCTCATAAAAGAACTCAAAGCACAGAAATCCAGTGCTTTTGAATATCTGTATGATAATTACAGTGCTGCCATTTATGGAGTAATAGTAAGAATTGTTAAGTCAGAGGAAGTTGCTCAAGAAGTATTGCATGATGTTTTTATGAAAGCCTGGAAAAACATAAATGCTTATAGCGCTGAAAAAGGACGACTATACACATGGTTAGTAAATATCAGCCGAAACGCTTCCATTGACAAACTTCGATCAAAAGAAATAAAGAAAACAGGTAAAACCGATTCAGTCTCAGACAACGTACATATCATTGACAATGCAAATTCAACAGAGCAGTCAATAGATAGCATAGGCTTAGAAAAAGTATTAGATAAGCTTTCAGACGAACTCCGATTTGTAATTGATCAAATGTATTTTAAAGGCTATACGCAAACTGAAATATCCGAGGAATTTGATATCCCTTTAGGGACTGTCAAAACAAGAGCTAGGACAGCTATGCGTACATTAAGAGAATTATTATTGTGAGTAAGATAGAAGCATACATATCGTCAGGAGTAATCGAAGCTTTTGTTTTGGGTCAGTTAAATGAATCCGAAACAAAAGAATTGCTTCAGTATGCAGAAGAGCATGAGGAAGTAAGAAAAGCCCTAGATGAGGCTGAGGAAACCTTATTTGCCTTAGGTCAAAAAGGAAGTATTGCTCCTCCAGCTCAATCTAAAAACGAACTTTTTGCTGATTTGGGATTAGACTTGGAATCAGATAAAGCTGATTCTGAACAAGAACTTGTTCATGAAGAAATCAAGAAGGAGACTAAATCCTTTTCCATTTATCCTTACCTATCCGTTGCTGCGAGTATTGTAGCCGTTATTGGAATAGTTTTTAGTGTTTATTTCTATAATCAGTGGCAAGCAACAGAGTCAAGGCTATCCAATATCATAGCTCAGAATCAAACAATGGCTCAGCAATATAATGTGGTAAAAAACCAGATGGAGCAATATGCGGAAAATGTTGAAATCCTCAGACAGCCCGGCATAGAAACAGTACCCATGAAAGGATTAGATATTGCCCCAGATGCTCAAGCCTTCGTACACTGGAACAAAAAAACCAATGAGGTATTCCTAAATGCAAAGAAAATGCCTGCCAATGAAATGGCTAATCAATATCAATTATGGGCAATAGTAGATGGGAATCCTGTAGATATGGGCGTGTTTGATGTAGCCGGTGATATGACTCGCTTGCTTAAAATGAAAACTACTGGAAAAGCTTCTGCATTTGCTGTTACGCTAGAGCCAAGAGGCGGTAGCGAGAATCCTACCATGGAGAAAATGTATGTAATCGGACAGATTTAATTTTGATTTATAAAAAATATCAATAAATTTTCTAAGTAGATAAAAAAAATGAAATACTAATCATCCCCTTCCAATGATATTAACCTAAGCTATGAAGCCTAATCCTTCTTTATAATCCCAATAATAACCTTGGTTATTTTCCTTTATGTTCTCTTGTCTCTTTTCCCGATAAATACGGGACAAGTCGTGGTGGAAATTTGCTGACGTTGGTACAGAATAACAAACATTCTTTAGTTAACCACAAGAGATACAAAAGAAAGCAAAAAACTTGTTATATCAGTCTTTTTCCAATTATTAAATTGTGGAACGGTGGATTATTAACAACAAAAACTTTCTGAAAATTGGAATGCCTTAATTCCTAATTATTAATTATTAATTCCTAACTATCAGTCACTTCTTGCTTGCATTAAAAAGCTTTTGCTTTTCCTCTTTGCTAAGGCTTTCGTAACCTTTTTCAGAGATTTTATCCAAAATTCTATCAATTTCTTCTTGCTCAATACTAGAGGATGAAGAGGATGAAGAGGATGAAGAGGAACTGCTACTTTTACTAGCTCCAGCGGTCTGTTTCTTTTTGTAGGTAACTTTAATTTTAGGTTTAGATTTGAAAAGGCTTTGAATAAAACCTAAAGTCATTTGAATCCAAAGACCGAAGTCGGTTCCAGCTT